>NZ_BAUP01000116.1:0-7030 GCF_000648275.1 Holospora elegans E1
CAAGAATTTCGTCGAAAACCCTTTTCAAATACACGCCCTCTTGAGATGTTAGAGGTAACACTGCGTATTTTTGCGGCACTTCACGTTAATAAAACTTTGAAAATCAATCATGCTATCTTTGGTTAAAGATTTCTAATATTTTTATATACAAATAAAGATTGTTTTTAGTAGTGAACACGTGTACAATTCGTCGTGTTAGCTTGAAAAGTCAATTCACATTTATGAAAAAAAAAATTGTTTCTTTTCTCTTTTTGTTTGCTGTGTCTTCCTGTTTTTCTTTGACTTTTTCAAACGATGAAGAAGAAAAATCTTTAGAAAAATTTTCTAAGTCTTTAGAAGAATTTACTAAAGGAAAAAGTATCGTTGCTTCTGTAAAAGATATAAATTCTAAATTTTTTTTAGATAAAATAAAAGAAGTGATGGGTGAAGAAGTTAGTTTTCTAGAGAATATTTTAAATTCTGGAGATTTTCAGTGTGTAAATGAGCAATATTTTATGGATCCATTTCATGTGATCCCTATTACAGAGAAGCGTTGTATTGAATTAGGGAAAAAAATAGACGCACTTAAAAATGAGACTTTTTTCTTAACAATAAAACGTGAGTACGAATCTATACTTGAAAAACGTGAAAAATTTATAAAACTAAAGAGTGAAGAAAATCAGTTCTGTTTCAAGTCGGAATTCAATGTATTATTAGACCAAAAAAAAGAAAGCAAAAAGATTGTTTCTAAGTTTCCGGGAATGTATTTAAAGTACTTAGAAAAACGTCGTGATTCGCTAAACGTAATCATGGTACTTTCTATGCCTTTTTTAAATGAAAAAAATTATCAGCTTGTGGAGCCTTTAGGATATTGTGAAGCGTTTGCTAAATATGCAGTTGTGCACGGCTATGAGGAGACGCTGAAGAAAGTGGATCTTCTTGTTAAAGAGTTATCGAACGATGATCTGCCAGTGCTGTATAAGTTTATGCAAGACTTAGCAAGTACACAGCACGGAGTTAAATTTGTTTCGGACAATCAATTTGTACTACTTGGGGATAATTTTCAAGAAAACTTTAAGGAAGTGAGAAGAAAGCTTTGTTTTGGAACAAGCTGGTTAATGCCGGTAGCAACTCATATTTTTCAATATATTAAAGATCTTAATGAAACCGAAGATTCTTCTCATTTTGATGAACAATTTGATGATTCGAGTAGTAAAATTTTCTTTAATAAGAAAAACGGAATAATTGTAAATTTTACTCCGCTATTTTGTGGGGCTTCGTTATTTTTTGGAGTGGAATTATCCGGGCACTCTATTGCATTTGTTAAAGAAGAAGATGGTTATATTGGATTAATTGATGGAACGCGCTCTTTGTCAAAAGAAGATATCGTCTTTTCCTTAAATCCTGAATTAATTGCAGAAAATTTGGAAAAAGCGATAAAAAGGTCATACTTTTTTATACCAATTGGTATTCCATCTTGGGAATTTACTTGCGAAGAGTTAAGGTAGTTTTTGTTGTTTAAATAAAAATTGAAAATATTTTGTAGCCTATTATTTCTTTCTGCTTTAAAAATTTAAAAATTCTAAAATGAATTTTTTTGAAATTAGGAAAGTGCGTCGTACAAAGATTTTTGAAATTTTTCTTGATCTCCCGAATGACTTTGAAGGGTGATGGGGGGGCTCCACACCCACTCAATACGTCCGAAAGGCAGAGGAATTTTCATTTGATCCCAAGTCTTTTTTAAAACGTACTGAGCTGTTGAATTCCAGTGCAGTGCCAATACCGGACGCCCAGAAAGACGCGCTAACACGTACACTCCGTTTTTTAATACTTCCCTTGGTCCCCTTGGGCCATCTGGCGTAATACCTACACTAATTCCCTCAGAAAGAGCTTTTAACATTTTTTTTAAGGCCAAAGTTCCTTTGTCATGAGAAGAAGATCCTTCAATACAGGAAATTCCGAATTTTTGCACTGTTTGAGCAATCAACTTTCCATCTCCGTGAGAAGAAATTAGCATACGAAATTCCTTACCTTTTTTCCATGCAAAGGGAGCCATAGTCATTTCACGATGCCAAAATACAATAATTGCAGGAGTATTTTCTTGAAACAACGTCTCGATATGATTACGGCCAACAATGACTCGGCGACTGGTTCTGTAAACAAATCGTAAATATCCGGCAAAAATAAAACTTAAAGCTTTTTGTACAAATCTTTTTTTAAAAAATGAATGCAATTTTACTTTTTTCCAATAACGATTCAGTTATACCAAATAAAAAATTTAAAATTTATTGAATATTTTCTTCAGAACGCATAGGGGTGACTTCAATCAATGTTACTTGATGATGGTGAACACGCAAAATCTTCATTTCAAACTCTTTAATACGCACCACCGTTCCTACCTCGGGAATTGTGCGACATGTGTGTAAAATCAACCCAGCTAATGTCGAAACCGAAGGTTCATCAAAGTTCCACTCATACTGTCTGCGTAAATCTCTTAGCGTTACACACCCCCTGACTAAATACGTTTCTTGAGGAGTAGTGCGTACACCAGGAAAATCCACGTCGTACTCGTCGCGAATCTCTCCTACGATTTCTTCTAAAATATCTTCTAATGTTACCATTCCTAACAACGATCCATACTCGTCTACCACAAATGCTTGATGAGAATGCTTTTCTTT
Source organism: Holospora elegans E1 (assembly GCF_000648275.1). Taxonomy (NCBI): domain Bacteria; kingdom Pseudomonadati; phylum Pseudomonadota; class Alphaproteobacteria; order Holosporales; family Holosporaceae; genus Holospora; species Holospora elegans. Next base: position 2,658 of record NZ_BAUP01000116.1, read on the forward strand.
AAATAACTGCATTTGATAAAACAGTGTACTGGTTTCTGGAATGAACCAAGGAGCTTTCATCATAGAATAAATATCAGAATTTTCTTTCAGCTTGTCTTTTTTTTGTAGATAACGCATAAGAGTTTTAAGGTGAATAACACCAACAATATTATCTGGAGAATCCTTCCATAACGGGATGCGTGTGTACGGAGCAGTCAATAAATATTCACATAACTGTTCAAAAGGAAGGTCAATATTAAACGACACAATGTTTTTTCGATGAACCATAATTTCTGATACTGTAACGCGAGAAAGGTCTAAGATACTTCCAAGCATTGCACGCTCGTGAGAAATTATTCCAGAACCAGCATGAAGATCTATAGCTCCTCGTAAGTCTTCTAAAGTATTTGCAGTTTCTTTTGTGCTACTTACCCCCAACCACGATAATGAATAGTGAGCAATACGATCCATAAGCAACGTAATAGGAAACAAAAATCGTTTCAAGAATTGAAGCAGAGGCACTAAAAATAAGGCAGCACGCTCTGGACATTGATACACGTAAATCTTGGGTAAAATTTCTACGTACAGAGCAGTAAGTGCAGATACAACAACAGGTGCAATAACTAATCCCAAAGGCCCAAGATATTGACGAAATAACTCAGTAGCAATAGACGCCATACCATTTAACAAACAAATGTTTGTAAATAACAAACAGCCAATCAGAACGGGCATTTGTTTTTGAAGTTCTAGCAAAACAGAAGCAGAAGGATTTTTTTTTGCCATTTGATTTAAACGAAAAGGTGAAGAGGCGATAACCGCCGTCTCACTGGCAGACAAAAATGCTGCTAACACTGCAAATACAATAATAAGAATAAAAAAAACAAATAACATAAAATTACTAATCTCAACACACTACATGATGTGAAAATGCGACTTTAGCTCATCTAAAACCTTTGCAAGAGTCTCTTCGTACCCACCTTGATCGCTGGGAACTCGTACATCTGCAAGCCCGTAGAGCTTGTCTCTTTCCTCGTGCATTTCTTCTAGTACTTTTTCTAAAGCTAAATTTTTTCCTTCTGATAACAATACAGACTCCGCATCTAACTGGGGAAAACCCAACTGAGGCCTTGCCTTCCTGGATAACCGATCTGCCAAATGAGACGGCTTTGCACACATGTAAACTGTACACGTGTTTTCTAGCAAAAGCATTCGTGTTTGAGCTTCCAAAAAAGCTCCCTCACCCGTAGCTAACACATGAGAAGATTCTTCTTTAAGAACCCGTTGAATCACAGAAAGCTCAGTGCTTCTGAAAACTGTTTCCCCAAACTGCTCATAAATAGTTGAAACAGAAAGACCTCCCGCAGCCTTTTCTACCATATTGTCTGAATCAAAGAATGGTATCCCAAAAAACTCTGCTAGTAATTTGCCTAAGGTGGTTTTTCCTACCCCCGGCATGCCAACTAACGCAATGGGCTTACCTGGATAAAACTCTCTATACGTATTTCGAATCATATACTCTGTACCTTCACTCGCGCCTAGATCCTTATGTACTCATGAACAAAATTCAAAAAAATGAACCTTGAAAATCAAGAGTACACCTAAATACAAAATAAAAAATAAAAGAGAAAAAAAATTTTCTCTTTTTATGAAGTGAAGCAATCTACTTTTGTTTTTGTTCTTGTTCTTGTTCCTTTTCTTTTGCTTCTACGTCTTCACTCTTTTCTGTGGACTCACAAGTCCCAGTAGCACTTACAACACTTGCCATAAGAGATGCCAGCAAAATGAACGTTTTCATAACAATACCTTTTCAAAGTTTCTACATTCGAATCATAGACATATTTCATAAATGATTGCAAGAGGGGGGGAGAAAAAATTTAGGAAATTTACTAAAAACATACATCTGAAAAAGTCAAACTCATAAAAAAACCATCATTTTTTAACATCAACTCCCAAAAAATCTATTTGTTAAGATTTGCATAGTAAGTACTAGGCGTACTAGTCTTACGGTCTAAATCTAAAAAGTGTTACTCCCCTCTTGTGTAGTGCAAAAAAAATCTGTATCCTAGAGATAAGCTTTGGGTAGACGTATTTTTAGGGTTAACTGACCAGATCTGAAAGGAAGCAATCAACTTTAAAAACTTCGGGTTATCCAAAGCTTTTTGAATTTTTATTTCCCCGTTCGGTCCTGTCAAAAAGTTGCTTTCAACGTGTCGTTTGAACAGTTGCTTTGGTCAGACAAACAAATAGGTCTTACCTTGTTTCGGGTGCTTAAAAAACGTTTTATTTCTTGAACGCTTTCATACTGCATTAACTCTTGAGGAATATTATGGATGCGAAATTCAAGGGACATTCGATTTTCTCCTTTAAACAGGTAGTGATACGCATCTCTTAACCCATGAACTTCCTGAGAGCTCATCTGTAGTTTTCTTAAGCGATGTAAATTAAGTCCTGCTAACTTTGCTCGATTTCCTATAGCAGTAGTGTAAGGGCTTACGTGTCCACCTACTGCAGAACACCCTGCGATCATAGCTCCCTTTCCAATAGAAGCCATTTGATGTACCGCAACCATTCCGCCCAAAACTACCGTATCTTCAATTTCTACATGTCCACCAAGTACAACATTATTTGCCATAATCACGCCGTTTCCAACACAGCCATCATGACCAATATGACATCCCACCATGATCATACAGAACTCTCCCACGCAAGTTATTCCTCCCCCTTGCTGTGTTCCCCTGTGGATAGTAACGTGCTCACGAATCTGAGTATATTTTCCTATTACAAGTTGAGTAGGCTCATCTTTGTACCCAGTATGTTGAGGTGCCGCTCCCAAAACGGCAAAAGGATGAACGCGAACGCCCTCATGAAGATGAGTATTTTGATCAATCACCACATGAGACACAAGATGAACATTCTTTTCCAGAATTACTCCCTTTCCTATGCTGCAATAAGGACCAACAATAGCGTCCGGATGAACAACAACATCAGAATGCAAAACAGCAGTGTTATGGATGTTCATAACGCCAAACTTGCCAAAAAATGCCCACAATCCCGCTTCCTTTCCTTAACCACTCAGAAAATTACACTAAAAAACCGTTACTCCAGAAAACAAAAACGAACGATTTAAAATAAAATATCACAAAATACGACGTTATTCTAACCAAAGATCAAAGCAAAGGCAATAGCACTTTTAGGCTTTAGATTTTTTTGTAGTGACGGATAGAAAATAAAGTGCCCCATACTTTCTAGAATAAATCGAAAGAAAGTACCACGTTTTCCTTTAAAAAAAGTTTGAATTTGACTTCTGTGAGTAAAAAAACACTTTTCGAGTCAAGAAAACGGTGTCTAAAAATAGAATTCATTAATTCATTCTTTCAAATAAACTCTTGCTAGGGAAATTCTGGTTTGGTGTATCCATATCGATTGATTTTACTATGGAATAGCAAACTGATATTGTTTAAGAAAATATGGAGAAAAGTAATTTATGATCAGATTAACCATTTATTAAGATGTGAAAAAAAGATCCTACACTTATCTCTTTTGCGCTATATACTCATTCTGAATGAAATTGTTTAAAAGTTTAATTTTATGTATTAATAATTTTTCTTATGCAAAGTTTTCTGAAAGAAGGAGATCATGTTGCGTTACGAACCGACGCGTAGAAGATAGGATTAAGGCAGTTTTGTTTCCGACAAAGGGGAAGCTATCGTCAAATTGCTAAGGCTCTTCTGATTGACGATCAGTCGTCATGTAGAGAAGTATAAGGTGAGTGATATCTGCGCTTTCTTGAGGCATTGCGTATACGATTCAAGGCAAGACGTTGCACGCCTATAACTTTTCGTTTAAAAAGCCAGCAGCACGGCCAGAAAAGGCAGCCAAGCAGGAAGCCTTTTATTCAACGGTGATGACAACACCGCCGAAGGATGCCCTTCCTGTTTGGTGACGACATGCCCCACACCATGGAAACGAAAATCACCTGTTAGGCACCCACATTGCCACGACAACCTCTTTTACACCTGATGGGAGCCTTGGATTTGACGGGTAGTGTCCTTAGAAACCTTGAATAGGTTTTTTTATCAGCTGAAAGACGCTTATCCAAAGGCGCCTAACATTCCCCTGATCTTGGATCAAGGCCCCTACAAGAAAAAACCTCCAAAAAGCAGCAAAAGAAAGGGGGATTTAGGTGCATTATTTGCCCTCCCTAAGTCCCAATCTGACCCCCATCGAAGAATGCATATGTGCGCAACAATCGATTTTTCGTCTCTGCCAAAGAGTTTTGCAAAAGTATGATACATTTTTTCGACTAAACCTGGGACAACATCGCCATGGATCTTGTCGAGCGCGTCAATGACAACTTTCAACGCATTAGTCCAACACTTTCAGTTTGATTTGGT
>NZ_BAUP01000115.1:0-3494 GCF_000648275.1 Holospora elegans E1
TTCTTGATTTGAATCCAATAGAGAAATTCTGGGCTAATATGAAGAGGTGGACAATATACTAAATTTCAACGCTCTGTTCGACGCATTTCGTGGTTCTTCAAAATATCTAATTCAACCGGAATTACTATAACTCCTATACGTTTCTTAGCATGTTTTATCCCAGATGCGCTCACTCCAAGCCTTTTGCTCTTTCGTAGCTATAAGAATCAGGATATTCTTTGATATCTTTCTTCAAAGCTTCGTTATCTTTAATTGGTGGTTTATTTCTTCTTAGCTTAGGCTTTATTTTTTTCTTCCATCTACTGAGTGTTGGTATTGAAATCTTAAATTTTTCGGAAAGTTTACTATAGCTTTCTCTTTCTGATTGAGACTTAAGTACTTTTTTACAAAATTGAACAGAGCATGTCATGTTTTTATTTTTAATACTTTTTTTCGAAAATCTAATGAATATGTCATAACTTTAATTATATAATTTATTACATAATTATAATTATAACTCTATCCAGATTGGTTGTCATATTTTTTTTATGATATTTTAGCTATAGGATGTATCAATTAAGGGAAAATTGAAATCAAAAAACTACAGAAAAATCGCCACCGCAAATCGTTTAATAAAATAAAATACGCTAAAAAAATTCAAGAATTAAAGGCGACAAAATATTTTAGATTTAACTTGACTAAAAAACTACTCCTGATATACGCTCCTCCCACATGAAAATTTTTTAAAATTCTACTTAAAAAGTTTAGAGCGTATTTCGTAAAAAAGGATGTAAGCTCTTGAAAAATGCTTCCAATTCCAGTAGCCTGACTAAGGTTTGGTACTGTTTATCGGTATTTTTTTGGCAAACTTAAATTCAGTTCTGCACTTGACTCTTAATTCAAGAAAGGATCTTGTTGGCTATTGTGATTTTTTGGATCAGAGTTTTGTAAAAAAAATAGTAAGCTCTGTTCTTTTGAAAGCAGGGCATAAAGCGTATAGAGAAGTCTACTTAGAGGTTCTATTGATTTCTGACGAAGAAATGGAGTATTACACGCGGTGTTACGGTCCAGAACCTGGTCCTACTAACGTTTTATCCTTTCCGTTACTTTCTGTAGAAGAAAATATTAATTTCCCGAAAAACGTTCCTTTACCCTTGGGAAGTATTTTGTTGGGTTTTCCTTACATCACTCAAGAAATTAAAGAATACAATTTTTTACCAGAAGCTCATATGGCGCGATTGCTTGTTCATGGAACGCTTCATCTTTTGGAATATGACCATGTAGAGCAAAAAGAGCGCCACGTTATGGAAACTTTAGAAGCAAATATTTGTACCCATTTGGGTTATGATTGGAGACCTTTATGAATTTTTGGCAATACATCATAAAATATTTCACTACTTCTCAAAATACTGTGAGTAGTGAAAAGTTAGAAGGAACTATGGAACGCTTTTTTTCTCTTCCTGTGGAAGATATTATGATTCCTCGAAGTGATATTTTAGCGGTTTCTTATCGCCTTCCTTTTGAAGAAATTACGCGAACGTTTTTAAAAACCGGATTTCGATGGCTTCCCGTATATCGAGAGACCCTAGATAACATTAGTGGAGTTATTAGTATTCACAGCGTTCTTGCGCTAAAAGAATCTTGCACTCAAGATATTAGGTGGTACAGGCACTTAAATCACGCATCTTTTGCACCAGCTTCTATGACGATCCAAGAAATGATGAAGGTTTTATACGAATATCACAGTCTTGCGCTATTTATTGTAGATGAGTATGGAGGAATTCAGGGAATGGTAACAAAAGGGCATATCTTAAAAGAGTTTAGCAGTATGCATTTATCGCTTTCTTCAGAAGAAGAAGGGGCAGTGGTAAGTCGTAATCCTTGGGTATTAAGAGGAAGAATAAGCTTAGAAGATTTTGAAGAAGAGCTTCAGGTATTTACGCTGTTCACTCCAGAAGAAAAAGATAAGGTGAGCACATTGGGAGGCTGGCTATGCTATACTCTAGGACGAGTTCCGCTTAAAGGTGAAATTATTCAACATTCTTCAGGATTTGCTTTTGAAATTCAAAGAGCAGATCCAAGAACAATTTACGAAGTATGTATTTTAAATTATCCTAACAAGGATCTTTCAGAAAATTCCCCTTTGCAAGCGCTCCCAGGAACATGATAGATTAAAAAAATATTTTTGAAAATTACATAAGATATTTTTGAAAATTACATAAGGACATTAATATATTATAAGGTTAGTGAATAAAATAAATAATATATTACTGGTTTAACAGATTTTAGAAAGCGAAAAATCTTACCGCAAAGTTAAATTTTCTTTATTTAAGTATTTTTTTCTGCTTAAACAAAGTATTTGAAGAAATTTTTAGATATTTTCCTCAATTTATAGAATCGAAAAGCGTCATTTTTTACTTCAACTTATTAGAGATTATTATTGTAAATTTTTATCCTGCAATGTTTTAATATTTTTTGAAGTATTGATAAATACTGCTTAAAATTTTATTAAACAATTTGTTAAAATGAAGAATAAAAAAAATTACTTTAATGGATGAAAAAAGAAATTTTACTGATTTTGATAAAAAAATTTTTTTGGAAGCGTTTTTATTAAAAACATAGCTCAAAGTGCTTATGGTGCCAATAAAAGTGTCAAAAATAGTTTATCCGATTCGCAACACTCTAAGATAATTGGAGATTTAGGTGGGGGGCAAGACTTTAATGATGCGATCTATCGGCTTCGTGCCCTTTGTGGTAATGGATTTGAGTTGGCGTTTTTATATCCAAAGGTAGATAAGCTCGATCGTTTCCTGGTGAACGAGTTTAGTTCTGAAGACAATATAAGATTTGATGGTGCTCCATTTGAGGTTTCCTAATTATATGGGGGCGCCGCTTTAAATACACTTATGGATGCGGTTAAGTTCAAGAATTTTTACCAGATGTTTTAAATAGGGTTTCTCTTGATGCCGTTGCATTAAGAAAAGTTTTACAGAACGCCAGTTCCCAAAAGTTTTTTGATACTTTGTTTGGTGTCCCCCAAGATACGGCAAAGTATATTTTAAAGGTTTTAGATCTAAACTCTCCTAACGGATTTACTGAAGTATTTATTTTCTTATTAAAAAGCCTTGATTTTCGCCACGAAAAGCATTAACGATATTAAATCTTGCTTTTAGTTTTGAAATCAAAGTTGACGAAAAACAAATATACAAAGCGTTGAACGAACTTGAAAAATATGACAGCATGGAAAATATTTTATTAAAGCTGTCCATACTCCCCATAAGTGTTGAAAGTGGTTGAGATAGATATCAGGATTATAAAGTTTTAATTTTATAATGATGTATTGATATATGGAAGAATTAGAAAATATTATGTCTTTAATAAAAGAAGAAGATTTAGAGAGACTAGGAAAACTTTACGATGTCAATAGATATAATAATAAAATCACCGGAGAATAACTATTCAAAGGTTTGCTGAGATTAATACTCCTTGGCAAGAAAACTAGTTTAAGAATGTTA
>NZ_BAUP01000114.1:0-9489 GCF_000648275.1 Holospora elegans E1
AATAACCGTAATACTCCGTATCCCTTGTAGTTAGCTTTACTTTCTACCGCTACACTTCATCCTTAACCTTACTAAAGCTGAATATTGATTTAAATTTCCTATACTGATGGTCCTTACTTACTACCTCTTCTAAACTTACCATTGTTATTTGCGTGCTCGACACTTCTTTCACCTTGCCTTGATTTTTTCCTTCTTATACCAAAAATTACCTTATCTCGCAACTCTCCCATACAGAACAAATACTTGCGTTAAATAGTTTTGCTATTTCAGCTCATTTCTTATCTCTATTGGCTGGAACGTAAATCCTTAGCTTCTCTGGGGCTATTTTATCTTTACTCCAACCGTGGGGTAGACCTAATTATCCCTTCTTTTTTTTATCTTATACTCCCCCTACTTACGCTGCTTTTACTAACTTTAAATACTTTGTATGGCGTTTTTTGATCGTTACCAAGTTGAATATATTCTATTAATTGCTTTCTTAGATCGAAGCTGTATTGTTTCTTCGTCATTTTCTGTTAAAAATAGCACCACGCTGTCCCACTTTCAAGCTAAATTACTATACATACTTTTTTGCTAAAAAAATTTTATTTTTTCATAGAATCAAAAAGATTTTTCTCTATAAGAAAAATCTTCGTTTTTAAAGCCACATTCTTAAGCCTAAGTCCAACTTTTTCTTTGGATTCCCGAACCTTTTCTTCTTTTTGTGATTCGCCAACCTCAACACTCTATGTTACGCAATGCCAATGGGAAGCCCATGTGTTGTTCGAACTTCTTCTTGTTAATAAAATTCTGCTATCTTTCCTTAAAATTAAACGTGGCACTATCATCATAATTAATCTTCTACTTTCTCATCACCCAAAAAGCCACCAACTTGGGCATCCCATAAGTGTTTATAAAGCCCTGTTTTTGCAAGAAGCTCAATGTGAGTGCCGTCTTCTACGAGCTTACCTTTATCGAGGACAATAATTCTGTCAGTATGTTTGAGAGTGGATAACCTATGGGCAATAGCTATGACAGTTGCACCGCTGCTATCTAAAAGTTCATTAATAGATTTCTGGATTAATTGCTCTGTATGGGTATCCAAGCTACTTGTTGCTTCATCTAGGATAAGAATAGGTGCATTTTTTAAAATTGCACGAGCAATTGCGACTCTTTGTCTTTGGCCACCGCTTAACTTAACGCCACGCTCACCAACAATAGTATTGTATCCTTGCGGCATTGCAATAATATCATTATGTATTCTTGCTTTGATGCATGCGGATATGATCTCTTCCTCAGTGGCATCGTACTTTGCCAGTTTTAGATTATCCATGATACTTCTATGAAACATTGTAATATCTTGTGGTATTATTGATATTAATTTGCGCAATGAATCTTGTGTTATATCTCTAATATCTTGATCTCCAAGGAATATACCTCCCTCTGTCACATCAAAATACCTCAGTAAGCATTTGATCATAGTTGTTTTGCCTGCACCTGATGTACCAACAATACCAAGCCTTTCTCCTGCTCGAATTTTTAAGTTAAAATCATGCAACACTAATTTGCCATTTTCTCCGTAGCTAAAGTGAACGTTTTGATAATTTATGGAGCCTTCAAACACAGCTAAGGCTTTTGCATTTTCTTTATCCTCTACGTCAAGCTTTGTATTAATAAAGGAATAGGAAGATTTAATTTGTGCCATTTTTGGGTTTACATTAAATAAAAGATTCTCTAAAAAGGCATCAAGCTGCGCATGAATTTTAAGCGTAATCATAGCGATAAAAGCAAAACTACCTGCGCTAATATCGCCATTCTTAAAGAGGAAAGCTAATAAATATATTTGCACAGCATTCAGCGTAACTACCATTAACGTGTCTGCATTATCTACATAATACGCATCAAATTGACGGGTTTTATAATCCCACGCTCTCCATTTATTTATTGCGGGGGTTAGCTTTAATTTGAATTCCGATATTAAATCGCCAATTACCTTGATGCCAAAGATATTGGCAATTGAATCGTTAATAATCCCCATAGCTTCTTGCTTAGCATTAACATAAGATTCTTGTAGCTCCAATTGCCTTTTCAGCAATAAATATATTATTGGCGTATAGATTATAACAAACAATCCCAGGACCAAGCCTGTAAGCACATTTACATGCAGTATAAAAAATAGGGTAATTATAATCGTGACGATGATATGAAAAGTTTTAAACAAACAAGTAATTAACGTAACCATTCCATCCTGGAAGTCTTCAATTTTACTAGATGTCTCTCCTGATAAATGAGAATCAAACCAATGAAGTGAATGTCCTATTGTCTTGCTATAAATATCTTTAACTACATACTCTAAGATCGCAGGCTTATATTTAATATCAAGGCAACGTTGTGCAAAATACGAACCGTGATGCAAAAATTTATACAATACAAAAAGAAAGAGTAAATATATAAGATTGTCTGCGTTATTAGATGATATGGCATCGATGATTTCTTTAATTTTATAATCAACTGAAATTTCACACCCACCTGCAACCACGGCTATGACAATAAGTAAAGCGATGTATAGTTTATAGTATTTAGTAAATTTCCAAACATACTGTTTAAGTCCAGCCTTCCCATGTAAATCAAAAAGTGTCGTCATCATACTCAATTCCAAAATTATTTTATTTCCTCTCATGCGCAGCTTTATCTTGACATACTTTGCTGTTTTATACAAATACATTCTGTGCGTAGACAGTATGTTTCGTGCAAACAATTGTTTTAAAGGAGATCATTTACATGTATCAGCACAGAGTCACTATCAACCCACAACATGCGCAAAGCAATTAACTGGAAAGTCATACAGCTAAATCAGTACAAAAAGATTACGAAAAATGGAATTGAAATAAGTGATCAATTGAACAAGTTAATGTTCTTCTTATGTGTTTTGCTTGGGGCCATTTTTTCTCAATAGAATTGAGATCAGGGGAATAATGAGGAAAATAAAGCAAACTATTCCCCGCATCTTTTAGCATTTTTTGCACTGCTTTCCCTTTATTGATAATGGAATTATCCGTAACACTACCGTTTTCTTTTGGAAGGTTTGGTAATAAAATCTGCTGTACCCAAGATGTAACCCCTTGTGTAAGCCAGATATCAAACCAATTGCAATTTATAGATTTGCCAATTAAAGCGCCTATGGGATTTGTTCCCCCCTTTGCTCCCCAGAGGTATGAGAGCCATAGCACCGCTTACCTTTATCAGAGTATTCATGCGTTCTTGGTATATCATGAGCAAAACATAAGTTGCTGAATTTAAAAAAAATATTAGCTGGGAAATAGCTAATTTCAAGCCATCGCACGTATCGTTTTTTGATGAATCGAGATTTGGCACTCATTCCAAAAGTCACGGATTATGAGCGCGGTACCAAGACACAAATTTTATTTAAAATCGGTTACCAAAATTTCTATCTTTATAGCGCAGTTAACATTTGACGGAAGTAATTTTACCTAATCTCGATACTGAGCATATGAATGTATTTTTATCTGAGCAGGGGTATCCGTCTAATAAAATTGCGTTGATCATGGGTGGAGAAGGGTGGCATAAATCCAAGGCTTTAAAAATCCCTGGCAATATTCCTATTTTTTATCTTCCTGCATATTCACCAGAGCTTCACCCGGTCGAAAGATTATGGCTCTATATAAAAAACATTATCCTATCGAACAAGATTTACGAACTCCTTTGGGCTTTAGAAGCGGTGCTGTGCGAGTTTGTGCGCAAGTTAAAAAATACAATTGTGAAAAGTATATGCACCGCCTCGTATTTCTCCATTTAGTATCGGGAAATGGTATTACATGCAAGCAAGACAAAGCAGAATTGGGGAGAAAATGATAAGGGATTTTGTGAAAAAAATCCGGATAAACAATGGACTAAATGCTAATCCGCCCTACAGTCTAAATTAACTTATAAAGTGAAAAAACAACGGACAAAGCTGTAAATCAAGGGATTAATAGGGGAAAAAAGGTCAAAGGACGTAAACGCCATAGTATCACGGATACCCAAGGACATATTTTGCATGTAAATGTTCACATTGTTGCGGAATGAAAGGTATTTGCATGAGGTAGGTGTAAAATAATTCATCGATTCAAGGCGTATGACTAGATGCTGGTTATCGTAAAAATTATCGTAAAACGTTCGAAGAGTTGTTCAAAACATATTGAAGAAGGTCGTAGAGATTTCGGAACCTATTACGCCGGGTTGGGCAATTTTAGCAAAAAGATAGAGTATAGAGAGAACATTTACTTAGCTAAATCATTTTGGGCGATTAGCCAAGGAGTATGAAATAGGCGCTCAACCGACGAAACACAAAGTTATAATCCCCCATTCAATAATACTAATTTGTCGGTTGGCTTAACTGTGAAGACTGATTGTAAAAACAATTTTGGAAAATCTTTTAAAAAAACTGACTGTCAATCCAGACTATGAGGGGGAAGATGATAGATGCCGGTCAGAGATTATTACATCAAGTAACGCTGATGATTGCAAACAAGCTAGCCTGTGTGTTGAAGAAATAGACGCTAAAAATCTTCTTGCAAATCAAGGAGATGATATCAATCAAATTGTTGATGAGGCAAGAAAAAACAACATAAATCCTGTTATTTCCCAATGGAACACAAAAAGATATTTATAAGCTTAGACGTTTTGAGAGAACGCATTTTTTTACCTAAACTGCTGAAGAGAACTTGCACCGCGATACGCAAAAACACTTCTTCATTTCTTGCTTCTGCTCAAATTAGATATCTTTTTATTTGGTTGAATTTCCCGTGACGACACTATTTAATAGAAAAAATGCTGCGTAAAGCGTTTTCAGTTTATTTTGTTAAAAGAAAACGATATTCAAGATAAAAAGAAGCAAAGGTAATTTTGTGAAATGTTAGCACAATCAGTCTTAATAAGGGGGATGTTGAATAAAAATGTACAATAAATAAAAAAGCAACACTTTTTTCAAAAATTACTATAAATCAAAAAAATGTTTTTTTAAAATTTTTTACGCTAAAATGTGTTGGTACTACGTACAATAAAATATACGTGAGCAAGTATAAGAAGGTACATTTCTTACTTTTGGGTTTAGGCGTAATGGGATTGCAAAGCGCATTTTCTAATTTAGATTCTTCTAATCTTGATTCTTCTTCTCCATGGTTATGGAGAAATTTTGAAGATTTTAAGGACGAATGGAATAAAAAGGCATATGCTTTGAGGTACGCACCAGATGCTATTAAACGCTTTGAAAAAGATCTCTCTCTCAAAACAAAAGAAATTATTCGAGCGCATAAATCGTTAGTTGAAGTAAGCAACTCTGGAGATCTTACAGAAAAAAATGCCGAAAAAGTAAAGAAAGCGTTTTCCAATTTAGCTAAATATATTTGGGAGTTTCGCAAAGAAGACAAAGAAAAAGAATTTTTAGAAACTATAGTAAATAATAAGGGTGAGTTGTGCCAAAATTTTTTCAATCCTAAGCAAAACCTTAAGGCTGCTTATTGTGAGCGTTTAATTACAGAGGCATTAGGAGGTGTAAAAAATACTACTTTTTCTACAAGATCTTTCTTTAATTCCTCTCAAAATTTTAAAAAATAATTCCTTCAAGAGAAAGGTATCGACAATCCAGTTTTGGCTTGACATAATTTTTTATAAAGATTATAGAGAGAGTGTAAAAAGACAGTAATGCTTGATATGTAAATTATTAGAGCACAATATAGTAATTTAGGTTGAATTAGATATTTTAAAGAATCACGAAATAGTATCGAATAGAGCGTTGAAATTTAGTATATTGTCACCTCTTCATATTAGCCCAGAATTTTTCTATTGGATTCAAATCAGAAAAGTAAGAGGGGAGAAAAATTATACTGCATTTTACAGATTCCATTAATTCTGTACTTCTCTTGGATTTATGAAAAGATGCATAATAACACCTTGACTAGGCTTTAGTTCCTTGATCAGAAATTTTTCTACCCAAGTCCGTTAAAAACCATTGGTGTTATCGGCGTGTTGTTAACCAAACCGGCAATACTATTTGTTCTTTGATACTATTTCCCACTCTTTTTGCCAGCCAACTTTTCACTGTTTCTTCCCCAGTTTCTGTCTTTGCACATAGCCTATCAATGCTGCTTTTATCAATATATACAAGACTTGGATACGCTATATCTTGATCGATTCTTGATACTGACTTTTCTTTGCTTGCTTCTAAGTGCGAAAAGTCTTTTTTTTAGCTATAGCCTAATCTTTTTAACCAGTAGCTGATTGTACCCCAAATTCTTGAGCGGCTTTTTTCAAGGTCGTATCTTGGGGTTCTTTGACGTGCACTTCAAGCTTCTCTAAGTTAATATTTTTTTCTGAGCTACCACGTCTCTTAGGAAAATACCTGTCTTCTTGTCTGTATTTTCTATGCCACCTACCTATCGCTGATACACTTATTTTAAACAGGTGCGATGCTTTAATACCTCCAAGAGCCTGTATTCATGAATAAAAAGGTATAATATACAAGGCTTGAAGGTGTAGAAGATGAATTATTCAAGCGATTTAAAAGAGAGAGTGGAATGTGATAAAGCATCATTTTGATAGCGGGAATTACAGAAATAGAAGAAAATACAACAAAAAAGAGGGGGTAAAGCAGTATGTTATATAATCAAGAGCGGTTGTCAATGGACGGTACATTCGTTTTATAGACGATATAGGATTAAGGGGAGATGGGAAAAAGTGATGCATGAACTTGTTAAGACAAGCCGAATTAAGTATGAAAGGAGCAAGAATCCCAGCTATAGCATCATTCACAAAGTGTTAAAACAAGTGTTAACCCCACAGGAGCCTCAGAAAAAATAGGTATAGATGGGGGAAAAAGATACGTAAACGGCATAGTGTTGTTGATACGCAAGGCAATCTGATCCATATCACGGTTCATAAGGCCAATGACACAGGTGCTGGGTGCAGAGTTTTTTAGGAAGCGGTACAAAAATTATCCTACATTGAGTGTGTGCAGATGCTGGATATAGAAACCCCATGGAGGAATTTGTAAGAAATATATTGAATAAAACTACAGCAATCTCAGAGCGTATATCTCAAGGATGGGCTATACTTGCTAAAGCGTTGGATTGCCGAAAGAACATTTGCTTGGCTAAATCCTTTTCGAAGGTTAGTTAAATCATGAATACAGGTTATAAATATTCTATTCCCCTTTGTCTTAAATCGTTGCTGTAGCTCTTTGTCATTTTCCTTTTATTGCACCTACTTCAACCTAAATTACTATAGTGTTGGTTTGGGGGAAGGTAAAAACTTTCAAATAATGAACCAAAGTTTGTCTAGATTAAACTCTTTGGTTCATGATGCCTTGATTTTTTTTGGTATTGGTAAGACAAAAAGCTTTATCCTTCAACCCTTTTTATCATTCTTTGGTTTACAGTCTTAGATTCAGGCAGAGATTCGACAAGTTTTTTATGAAAATTCTTCAACTCGTCTGGAAGACTGTTTAAAAAGTAAAAATTATATTCTAATTTTTCTCCTAGCGCTTCTTTAAACGTTTCAGAAAAGTCCTCGAAGCTCATTTTCGTGAAATTTAGGTAAAACAAAAAGCTTTTGTGGTCTTCAATAAACATTTTTGTAAGAAGATCATCTTGTGTTTTTTGGTAACTAAAGCATGAATATTCGTTTGCTTTTTTATCTTTAATTATTTGCATTAAACATTCCAAATCTTTTCCTTTAAATATTCTGAAAATAGCGTTTAAAGGAACGCCTTCTTTTGATAAATGATTTAAAGAATTCCAAATAAGCCTTGGGCTTTCTTTTTCTAATTTTTTTTTAAAATTCAAGTATCGAAAAAATATCGGGGCGCTCTTGCTCATTACCTCAATCCATCTACTTTTTACCCTATCATCTAACTGATCTATTGCTTCAAAACATACCGAAAGAACTTTTTCATTTTTCATAAACGAGTACTGGTTTTCAGTTAATACATCGATTACGGATGTTTCGTATCCACACTTAAAAAGAACGAAAAAACTTTCTTCTAAATAGGGAATAAGTTCTTTTCGTAATCTTTCATTTTCAAACACACAATTAAAGTGCCCAACCCCAGAATATTTAATAAAACTTGAAAATTTTTCAAAATTTTCACGTTCACACCAGCACGGTTTTTTAAAAGAACTAATCAAAAAGTTAAAAGCTTCATCAGAAAAATCAAAAAGTAGAGCTAACGGTTTTTTTGTAAATTCCGCTGGTTGGGCTGAAAAAGATTTTTGATGTCGATTTGCACGATAAAAAGAACAGTAAACAAAATTTGTTTTTAGTTGATCGGGAATAAGTTCAAAAAAAACATCAATTTTCGAAGAACTTAGAACACTCACTCTTTCAAAAACTCTTTGAACAATGTCTTTTCTTGCTTCTTTTAAGAGTGAATAAGAAAGTGAATCTCCTTTTTCATCTTTACATAAATCATGTAAGCATTGTGCAATTTTTCTATAATCGATGCACTCTGTGCTTTCTATTTTTTCATTAAGAAAATCTTTCAAAAATTTTTCACTACCCTCTGCGTTAGAAAACGCCTGAACCGAAAGTAAGCATACAAGCAACAAAAACAATTTCATAAAAAATATTAGCTAATTTCTACTTTGAAAACATATTGAAAATTCTAAAAAAAATCAAGAGAAGATATAAAAATAATAAATACATAAATTTTTTTTCTTGATTTTTATATAGAAAAAAATAAAAAATAATTTTAGAGAACTTTAACCAAAGATAGCATGGTTAATTTTCAATGTTTTATTAACGTGAAGTGCCGAAAAAATACGCAGTGTTACCTCCAGCATTTCTAGTGATCGTGTGTTTGCAAGGGGGAGGGGACGAAATCTTGCAAACCAATGGCGATGTCGAGCGTTGCTTTTGTTTAATAGAAAACGTTTTATCTTTTCCCTGAAATAGGCGATTGCTTGGAATAATTTTATAACCCGTATTCACGATTTAGCTAATCTTCTTAATAGAATCATGGAATGGGCGCTATCATACTCATGTTTTCAGCAGTCGCTAGGGCAATTTCATAATGCTTTAGATACCTTTTGAAAATGATTTAGCCATGCAAATGTTCTTTCGACAATCCAACGCTTTAGCAAGTATAGCCCATCCTTGAGATATACGCTTTGAGATTGCTATAGTTTTATTCAATAGAGTTCTAACAAATTCATCCATGGGGGGTCTATATCCAGAATCTGCCACACTTCCTTTAATGTAGGATTTTTTGCACCGCTTCCTTAAAAACTCTGCACCCAGCACCTGTGTCATTGGCCTTATGAACCGTGTATGGAGCAGATTGCCTTGCCTATCAACAACACTATGCCGTTTGCGCATCTTTTTCCCCCATCTATACCTATTTTTTCTGAGGCTCCTGTGGGTTTAACACTTTGTGAATGATGCTATAGCTGGGATTCTTACTCCTTTCATACTTACTTCGGCTAGTCTTAACAAGTTCATGCATCACTTTTTCCC
>NZ_BAUP01000113.1:0-13073 GCF_000648275.1 Holospora elegans E1
AAATCTAATGTAAAAGAAAGATATTATTATCAATTTGTACGATAAGCAGCATAAATGTATTGATACCAATTTAAGAGTAATTAAATTATTGAATAAGGAGGGGAATGAAATTTGGTTTTTAACTAATTTATTTGATATGCCAGCTCTTGATGTAACAGAGCTTTATAAGAGGAGATGGGATATAGAAGTATTTTTTAAATTTATCAAATAAAATCTTGGATATAAGCATTTTTTGAGTCATTCTTTAAATGGTATGAAAGTGTATATTTATATGATTCTGATTACAGCTTTATTATTTTTAATATACAAGGCTAGAAAGAAACTACATGGCTTCAAAATTCCATTATTTCAATTTACATGAGATCTAGAGAAATCTTTTATTAAAACATTAATTATTATTTCAGGAGGGGATTTCAATGCTGTTAAACATTTATTTTGACATTTTCAACACTTATGGGGGTTAAGCTCTGATGAATATGGAGGAAGATAAAAAATAGTAATACTGTTAGGGATTTTTAAAGCCTTGGATATAGGAGTAATTTAACTTCTTGATGTCTTGATATTTTGTTCTCTTTCATGGTATAATACATCATAACCTAATATAATATTAAAATAGTTTAATAAATAATTACAAAAAGATTCTCGTGTTTTTCCTTTAAATTAAGCTTCAAAACGCTCATTCGTTAATAGAATGAATGGTTGACTTGCTACTCTTTATATTAAGACATTTTCTAGTTTTATTCGAATTGCCTTTGTGGGTAACTGACTATCGACTTTTAACTATTCCAAGATTTGATTTATTTGCGTAGCGTTAAGTTTGCTTTTCCTTTTGCGCTCTGCAGGTGCGTTAAGTCTTTCTATCGAACCATTTTTTATATGCTTGATCCACGAAGTCAGAGTTGTTCTGGTTATGTCGTAAATCTTTGCAACTCAACTAATGCCATGAGTCCTGGTTGCAATTACCGCTTCTAATTGACGTGATATTCGTGCATCTTTACTAATCTCCCTAAGCTGATAGTTGGCTTCTTCTGCGACCTGCTCGGTTAATAATTTTGATGAGGATGTCATTTTATTTAAGCTGTTTATTATACACCTATGATAACAGCTCCTTTTTTTAAAAGGCAATCATTATATTCTTATTTAGCAATGGGAATTGCCATAACATCGCTCTTGATTCCACGGAGTTGGGATGCTAAACCTGACTTGTCCGTGAAAGCAATGGTACCTCTTTCTTGTATTGATCAAGAAGATTTGGGGAAAATGCAGAGCGTTTTTCTGGATCATACTTAGGATACGTGAGATTTTTTTATAGGGGACTTTTTTGCGCTTGAGAGAATGCACACAGCTTTCACTCACGCCTAAGCCTTTAGCGCGTTCATACTTGTACGCCATCTGGACAGCCTTCAAGATCTTTTCTCAGTCTGTCTGTATCATTCTTTGTAGCAAGTTTATTATGTTTTTTTCGGGACCATGTTCTTACATCAGAATCGGATACTGGCTAAACTCACACAGAAACGTATCCTAGCCTTGGTCATACTCGGTTTTTCGTTTGCTCTCACCTTAAGGACTTTTTTACGAAAATAGGAAATAGGCAATAAGCGCTCTTTAATCAGATCGTTAAAGTTTAGCTCATCATAGTCATATTGTTGTAGGTTAGCTACATAATATGAATACTATAAAAATTCAAAGCAAAAAACTTGAAATGCCAAACTCATTTCGCCCTATTCAAATAGCATTTTTAGTCCTCCTAATTCAAAAACACTTAAAGGATTCACAGAAAATTTCGGATTTTCTAAACTCCCTTTTACAAAAAATTGACTAGAAATTATCCCTTTTTCTTGCCCCAATATATGCCCGATAACAGGAATATGTGAAAAAAATGTGTTAAAAAAGTAGGCAGGAACTACCCCGCCCTTTAAAAATAGCGTTTTTTTTCTAAAATTAATATTTCCCTGTAAGAAAGCTCCTAAATTGAGTCCTCTAGCAATGCCTTTGTTTAACTGTAGCACTCCTTTTTTATAAAAACATTTTACAGAAATCTCGGAAAAATCTAAAGAAGTGTGTAACAATTCCGTCAACGCACTGGGAGAAAGCAAACTCAATATTTTTGCTAACCTCAGTCCCTGAGTTGATACGTCTTGGCATACTATTTCTCCTCTATAGGCTCCATCGGGAGTTTGTTTTCCTATATATTCCCCAGATTCTCCAGAATTTGAAATAATTTTTATCCCTAGTAACCGAAATATCCCGGAAAGTCCTTTAAGCGTTAATCGTATTGATGAGTGATTTTTATTAGGTGTGGTGGAAAAATGAACTGCACTGGTTGCTTTTTCACTACGAATTAGACACCGTGCCTCACTTTTTAACCAATGATAATCATCTATGTCTAACGTGGAAAAGGACCCCTCAGGCTGCATCCAACTTAAAGTACCTCGTACCCCTTCTAATTGAGTTGTCTTGTCTATTTTTAGGGTCTTAATATTAAGATCTGCTTTTATTTTACGTTGCTTTGCTTGTATTTTTGGAAATTTTTCAAAAGTTTTGTCTAACCCATCTAATTTCACAGAAGAAAGATCCAAATATTTGCAAAAAAGTTTTATTTTTTGAAGATTTTTTTGAAGTTTTATAGAACCATTTACCGTCCCTGGTATGTGAAATTGAACCTCCCCCTTTATCCCTTCATTTAAAATAAATTTTCCTTTTCCATCTATGCTGCCTTTTGTATGAAAAGTTAATTCTTTCTTTTTTTCTAAAAACTCACATACTACTGTTAAAGGAGATTGGGGAGATTTTTTCCACAAAATCCAAGGAATTCTTATATCCACATCCTTCCCTTCAATGCGAGATATCATTTTTCCTTTCCCAGGAAAATACTCTAGATGGATTGGTAATAATTTTTTCTCAAAACAAGGATGAATCCATTTGGGAATCCATAAACAAGGATCTACCCAAACATCCATAGTAAATTTGTG
Source organism: Holospora elegans E1 (assembly GCF_000648275.1). Classification (NCBI taxonomy): domain Bacteria; kingdom Pseudomonadati; phylum Pseudomonadota; class Alphaproteobacteria; order Holosporales; family Holosporaceae; genus Holospora; species Holospora elegans. The sequence goes on from NZ_BAUP01000113.1 coordinate 2,973, forward strand.
CTGTTGAGAATTTTTAAAAATTCCTTTCCAAGTCCATAACACAGGATTATTATTCATCTTTCCTTTTCCATCGATAGAAATATCATGCTGAGTCCCTTTGATACTGATCAACCCTTCTTTGTAAGGTAGAAAGACTCCTAGAGCTTTTGCTTTGAACTGAGTTTCTTCAAGGCCGCTTTCGTAGTCCAAAATGATATCTTGCAATCGCAAATCTAACAAAAGAGGAAATCTCATTCTTAAATGCGTGTACGCTTTTCCTTTTGCATTTTGAATGGGAAGCGATTTTGTAATATTAAGGCGTTTGCAATCTAAAATTTTTAATACATCTGGTACAGAACCTTCTAATCTTAGCGCCAATATTAGCTTAGAGTCCTTAGAAAGATCTTGTATACGAACCTGTCCTGATTTGATTTGTTGCTTGGAAAAAAAGGCTTTTTCTACGTAAAAATTAAACTCATGTATATTGAATTCTCCTCTTGAATATAAATCACTTACTGCCGGAATTCCTGGAACAACGTCAAGATATCCTTTTTTCAAAAAAAAGCTTCCGTTAAGATTGTGTACTGTGTCTTGTGTTCCAGAAATTCTTCCTTTTAAATTTTCTACCGTACCAGACTTAAAATGAAGATCTACCCAATGTTTTGCGTTGCTCCCCCAGTTTTGATTCCACCAAAATGATAAAGCTTCCACTTTTAGTGATCCTAAACTTTTCCACTTTAAGGTCCAGTCATTATTATACTCTCCTTTAAGAAAGACAATAATATTTTCCATCCCTACAGTTCCTTTTAAACTGCAGTGTTGAGCATTTAATCTTCCAGAAAGTTCTCCTTTTTGCAAAAAGCGCTTTTTCCCCTCTACAAAAAATTTTTTCTTATCCCAAAAAACTTTAATACTTGTCTCAAGCTCATTAAAAAAAAGTTCTATAAACATAGGATGTTCAACTTTTCCAGGATATTCCAGTTGGTTTAGAAAATACCCTGTGCCGTTTACAAGTTTTGCGTGCAGATATCGCTTAATGGGAATATAAGACCAATGAATTTTTCCTAAAGGCGCTTCTATTTCTCCAGAAATTTTTTTGTGCAATCGTTCAGGTGTCCAAAAAAATGATTCCATCCGTGTTTGAAATATTCCATCCTTAAAGATTGAAACTCCTTGCGTAACAAAGCATTTTTCTACAAAAAAAATCTTTTGAAGAAGAAAAGCTGCAGAACTGTACAAAGATAATAAATTTGTATTTGCTTTTTTTTGTTGACTGTAGTCAATGTGAACATTTTTTAACCAAATTCCGTACAAAGGACGAGCTGATAAAAGTCGTAATTCAAAACACGCTTGAACAGCAGAAATAGCAATTTGATTGTCTTTCCACTGCAAATTAGAAAACGTAATACGTGGAGATTCTTTCCATTTCCATTCTATAGTGCTTTCCTTTGCACAAACTGGATACCCTGCCCTTTTCAACACAACCAACGCCCAATTTAATGAACGAGGGGTTGAAACATAATACCGAGCACCAACTGCAAACACTCCACTTAAAAAAATTAAGACAAAAATAAAACGCCATAATATTTCAATGCAAAAAAATATCGAACGTACACCGCACTTATGTCGTATCATAACCTTCCAAACAGGCATTGAAATAGCATTCCATACACCAATTACTTACCATAGCAACGCACATCAAGTACGTATCATAAGATAAATTCATCTGATTGATCAGCCATTGAGAAGCATAAAAGTTTCGTCTTTTTTGCCGCAAACACAGCGCCCAACGCGCATCTATTAATGCCTTTCTGTACTTGACTTCTATAAAAACCATGACAGACTTCTTAGAGCATACCAGATCTAACTCCCCAAAAGGGGTGCGAAGCCTTTGATAAATAGATTTGTATCCTTGGGATAAAAAATACTCTAAAACTTTTTGCTCTGCCTGAACCCCCTTTTTGTAACAAGAACCATCTAAATTCTCTTTTTTTCCTAAAAAAGACTGATCTTTCCCAAATACAACCCGTTGAACATATTCCAAATTAATACCCCTGTGAAAATCGCATACACTTCTATTTCTGTATGCGTGTTGTATTTTCGACTGCGTAATTTTGAGTATATCGATTGGCCGTACATAAGGCAACACAGGACATAAAAAACAAATTGTCCATAACATACGTATACGTGTGTATGGTGTTTAACGCCATACACTATTCCCCATACCCCTGTGCTGACCAAACTTCCAAAAAGAATTCCACTCCCTATTTGGGCAAAATTTTTAGTTGTAGAACTTTCTTGATCATGATAGATAACATAGTGTGCCCACTGTGTACACCCAAGATAGGCAAGTTTAAAAGAAACTGACGTATTAAAAAATCCCATCCATTGAATGCTAAGTATATGAATTAAAAATCTAGCGTATACATACTGATTTTTAAAAAATAGTATTCCTAAAAAGAATAGACTTGTCCCTTTCTGAATAACTCCATGCTTCCAAGAACAAGGGGGGGGGGCCAATATATATACAATTCCAGAAATCCATTGGATCCATTGGTAGTGTTCTGATGAGATTCTCCAATTAAAGCGCTTTGATTTTAATAGACAATAAGAACCAAAATTGTACATTCCTTCGCACACTAAGCTTGATATTTCTCTAGAAAATCCTGAACACGGAAGTGCGATGCCTAAAAAATGATATTTTTTAATATCTGTTCCATAAATTAAACTTAGATAGGTAGCACAAATTAAAGTCCACTGAAGATAAAAAGATGGCGTAATTTTTATCCCCGTAATAAAAATATACTGAACGAACATCATTCCTAAAGGAAATTTTTTTCTTTCTTTTATAATTTTTTTTTTATGAACCATCAGATGTATCATAAAAAATAGGTATAAAAAAATAAAAAAGCTATTGCAGGTAAGTACAGAAGAAAAAATCATCCAATATCCGCACCATATGCAAGAAAATCCACAAGTCCAAAGCGCCATTTTATAGTGTTGAGCAAAAACAAAAGACCGAGATGCCCATAAAAATCCATTCGTTAATGCCGGCAGTAAGATCATACTTAAATGAAAACTTGAATTTTTCAAAATAGCACTTGATAAAAAAATTTGTTCTTTTTTTATACCACAAAGGATGTAAATGGTCTTTTAATGAAAAAACTGTGGATAACTTTGTGTATATTATTTTTTTTTAATTTTTTATTTTTTCACAAAAGTATCCCCAAATTTTCCTAGAGTTTTCCACAGAAGAAAAAACGATAAAAGTTCAAGGAGAATATCTTCTTTTTTAGTTTTCCACACATTATCGCTTCCTTACTACAACAACTATCCCTTATATAGGATATTTGTAAAAACAATAAAACCTTGGATTTCTAACCCTAAAATGTTAGCAAAGTATAAAAAAGTTGCAACCGAAGAATAATGTATGTTATCCAATAAACATACGCTTCATTGTCTTTAATAAAATAAGACAAAACCAATAAGGAGTGTTATGAAATTTTTTAAAAAAAAGTCTTTAGAGAAAAAAACGGTTTCTGCATCGTTTTTAACTTCAGGGTATCCTTGTTCAATATTGGAACAAACGTTTGAAGAAATGGCAACAATAGGGTATCAAAATAATCCTATCGTTTACCGCTGTATTACGCTTATTGCTAGAAGCATTGCTTCAGTAAAAATTTTTTTAAAACAAAAAACATTGGAAAATAAGATTTTGCACCATCCTATTCTTTCTCTTTTAAACAATCCAAACCCTTTTCAAAGCTATGAGGCGTTTACAGAAATGGTCGTATCCCACTTGTTACTTTCGGGAAATGCATTTATTGAATACGTTGGAGATCTTCAAGGGTATGGAGAGTTGTACGTTTTGCGTCCTGATAGAGTACGAATAATTTGCAACGATCAAGGCGTTCCAGAAAATTACGAATACCGTATTGGAAATACTACGCATCAAGTTTCTATTGATCGGCTTACGGGACGATCTTGTATTGTTCACGTAAGTTTATTTAATCCTTTCGAAAGTCATTGGGGACAAAGCCCTCTAACAGCGGCAATGCCTTTAATTCAATTTCGAAATCAAGCTTTAGAACACAATTTATCTGTTCTAAAGCGAGGAGGAACTCCAAGTGGTATATTAACGGTAGATTCTCAATACGAGATGACAGAAGACCAAAAAGCTCAACTTAGAACTGATTTAGAAAATTTGTATGCAGGAAAAGATAATGCAGGACGTATTATGGTTTTAAGTAACGGGCTTCGATGGGAAAAAACAGGATTTTCTCCTCAAGAAATGGCTTTTTTAGAAGGCCAAGGAGAAGCAGCAAGAGGAATTGCCCAGCTGTTTGGTATTCCGCCAACATGTATTGGTATTCCAGGAGATGAGCGATTTGCAAACTATAAAGAAGCACGGGTCCATATGTGGGAAGAAACGTTAATTCCCATGGTCAACCTAATTCTTTCTACCTATCAAAAGTTACTGGGCATTCTTGATCAAAATGTGGAATTAACTTATTCAAAAGACGAAATTGATGCTCTGTCTGTTAAACGAGAAGCATTATGGGAACGTACAAATAATGCTGAATTTTTAACTATTAATGAAAAAAGGAAAATTATGGGATTTGCTCCTTTACCGGATGGGGATGTATTGGCCGCAGCCTAAAGATGACTTGAAATGACGTAAAACTCAAACTAATAGATAGGGAATTAGGAATAGATGAATGAATCATGGAGTGCAGCAGTACCTTTTTGCACAAAGAATTACCAAGGATTATTTTCCGGATATGCAAGCACCTATATTAAAGATGCTGCAGGAGATCAAATAATTCCTGGTGCTTTCCAAAAAACCTTATGGACATGGAAAACAAAAAAACGAAGATTTCCTCATATTTACTGGGAACATGACATGGAAGAGCCCATAGGAGTTTGTTTAGAGCTAAAAGAAGACTCTAAGGGATTATTTCTTCGAGGAAAATTAATTCAAGATTTTCTAAAAACAAAAGAAGTGATTCAAAGTATTTGTCAAGAAAAAAGAGGTATATCTATAGGATTTTTTGTTCAAAAATCTTATTTTATTCAAAACACTAGAAAGATTACTGAAATTTTTTTAAAAGAAATTTCTCTGGTACAGTTTCCTTGTAATGCAGGCGCACGAGTAGAAGAAATAAAAAGTGCGTCTCCCTTAAGTTGCCAAACAGCAACAAAAAAGCTTCAGCATGCTTTACATCGCTTAACTTTTTATACAAACTTTTAACTTTTTAACTTTTAAAAATACATTTTTTTATTTAATTAACTTTGTTTAATTTTAATTAGGGGGATACTATGTCTATTGAAAATACATTACAATCCGCATTAAACGAATTAGGTCAAGCATTTGAAGCATTTAAAGAAGTTAATGATGAAAGGTTAAAAGCTTTGGAAGACAAACTTCCTTTTGATGGGGTTCAGGAAGATAAATTACAAAGGCTTCAGCATGTAATGGATCAAGCTCAGGTCACAATGTTACAGATGCAAAATACCGTAAATCGCCGCCCTATCCTTGATATGCCTTCCACTGATTCTCAAGCACTGCAACACAAAAATGCATTTTTATCTTATGTGTGCAGCGGAAATACCCAAGCATTACGGCGCATGGAAAGCAAGGCACTAAATCATGTCACTGACTCAGAAGGTGGATTTTTGATGCCAAAATCCATGATAGAGACGTTGTATTCTAATTTAATTGAAGATTCTTTGCTTCGAAAATTACCCACAATGGTAGAAGTAAAAAAAGGAAGGGCCCTTGATATTATTTTAGACGAAAAACAGGGAGTTCCCGTTGTTTGGGGAGAAGAAAAATTAAAAGCTCCTTCTCTAGAGGACGTTGATTCATCGTTAAAAAAAATTCATATCCCCTTATGTACAATGTCTCAACGCCCCAAAGTTACACAGGCATTACTGGAAGAAGGAGTTGTCAATATTGAATCTTGGTTATTGGAAGAAGCTCGGTTAAAAATGATGGATGCTGAAAACCATGCATTTTTATACGGAGATCCTGATAAACATCAACCAGAAGGTGTTGTATTTAAAGCAAAATCTGGAGGAATTCCTAAAACGGTTTTAGATGGAGATTTCCCTTCTAGCCATGAACAAGCAGATAAAATTCTTTCAACGATTTTGAGTAAAGTTCCTACTTATTTTTTAAGAGATTCTGTGTGGATTGGATCTAAAGAAGTAATGCATTGGGCAAGAAGTATTAAAACTTCACAAGGCTATGTTTTTTGGGTTCCCACCAAGCTTCATGAAAAGCCTATTTTGATGGGATATGAATTTTTTGTTACCGATCTTATGGAGCAAGAAAAGTCAAGTGTTCCATTAATGTTTGGGAGTTTTAAACGGGGCTACCAAGGAATTTATAGAGAAGGAATTCGTTTAATTCGAGACCCTTTTACCTACAAACCTCATGTAGAGCTATACATGATGGCGTATATTGGCGGAGCCGTCATTCACCCTAAGGCATTTTCTGCATTGTATATTCAGTAATATAAATATACATCTATTAGTCATTAAAAGAGAAGATTAGATAAGGTATTAAAAAACATCTTATCAAACAATTTCAAAAAAGTATTTATTTAAAGCACTTATAACGTAGGCAGTGCTTTTTCACAAATTTTTAAACCAGCACCATCAGGAGACGCGCGGTGACGATTATTGTAATTCGTCCCAATCAAGGGACCCCTATTGACTTAACGGTATTAAAAAGTTTACTTCCATTGGGAAGCTACCCTTCTCAAGCAACGCTAGATAATTGGATTAACGTGGCCGTACAGTGGTTAGAAATGCGCTTGAATCAAGCGTTTTTGACTCAAGCTATTCAGGTTATCAGCAGAAACAATCGAATACCGCTTAGTCGCAGTCCGTTTGTTCGACTTACAAAGGTAGAAAAAAAAGGAAAATTATTAGAGCCCTCTCAGTACACATTAGAAAAAAATTCTTGTGGTATTGAGGAAGTTATTGTTCCTTTTCAATGGAAAAGTCCATCGATTACGGTAGAATACGAAGCAGGATACGGAAATACCTTTGAGGCTGTTCCCATTGTGTTTCGACAAGTTATTATGAACACGGTTAAACATTTGTGCGAAAATGGTGGAGATCCAAAAGGATTAAGTAAAAGTTTAGAACCGTGGCTTGCAGCAGGGCAACGGTCCTATCGATTATGGTGATAGGATATGCCTTCAGATCAACATGAAATATCTTTGAATTTTCAACAAAATTTTCTTTTCTATATGCAGCAACAGCTGGCCTTATTTAAAATTCCAGTATTTTTTCCTGATTTTCTAGCATCCCCCCCCTACATTCTTTTATCTTTAAAATCAGTTCACGAATTTTTTTAGGGGAAAAGCATGGTATCTCATAGAAGTTAATTTATTAAATAATTGTTATTCTGTAGAACTAGATCGTTCTATTCATCAAAAACTTTGTAATTTTAGCTTCGATCATATTATATTTTCTTATCCGTGTAATGAAGAAATGAAAAAAGTAAAAATTTATTTGGATTTGCCTTCCCGATCATATAAAGAAGGAAAACAAAACCATTCCACACTTTGGACTATCCCGGTGAATAGTTTTTGGATTACAGAATAATGGAGAAAAGCAATGGTATATTTTTTTTGGCTTTCCCATGAAAATGAAGCTTTTTCTTTTTCTGAGCATGGAAAGATTGATAGGAACATTATCTTTTTATCTTTCAGGCAAGAAGAAGAAAAGCCTGGGGAATTGATTTTACATCTTCCTCTAGATACTCCGGTGAAAGCTTACGGAGTATTAAGTTGGATGCCTAAAAATCAACAAAATGCGCGATGTTTATTTAAAGGATGCGTAGATCAAATCCACCAAGAAAATGGGATAACTGTTGTTCATCTAAAAGCGGTGCAAGACCATAATTCCTGGAATTGTCTTGCTCAGAATTTTCGCGCTAAAGAAACATTTTGCAATTATTTTTTTGATGATCAAGATATGCGTCCAGAAAGTGTACTGGCAGATCAGCTGCTTATTCCTTATTGGTGTCCAGTTTCTGGAAAGTGTAAAATTTCTCATATTACGAATTCTGAAAATATATTTCAAGCAAAAGGGGATATTCATATTACTCAGTACCGTCAAAATCCTGGAATTTCTCAAGTTAAAATTTCATTAAGTGCCCAATGGATTCAGCAAGTTCAGGGAATGATTGATGTATTTCCCTGGATTGAAAGAACTTTTCCTAATAAAAATGTTGCAACATACACACCAGACAGCCTAAAAAAAATATGGCCAAAACCTGGAACTCTTTTGGGGAACTCTGGATATCGCGTTGTGCATAGTGAATTAATATTTAATCAGAGAAAAAGTGAGTTTTTAAAACTTTCAACTTCCGATCGTATCGTACAAAGACATGTTTTCGACGGAAGTTTATGGTTGTTTTGGAACCTCAAGCAAAAGCGTAAAGAAAACATTCAAACCTTATGGACGTCCAGTGTTCCTGGAGAATCAACAGAACTGCACTGGAACTTAGGAGCCATTACTAGCGCTCAAGCTATCGACGGATGGAGTCCAAACCGAGCATATAAAAAGGGAGACTGTGTAAGATTTGGACAAAAAATTTTTGAGTGTTTATGCGATCATCATTCCTTTGTATTTAATGAAAAACTTCATTGGAAGCTTCATGATGAGCATACGCAGTTACTTTTTTCTGCGATACAAAGCTCATTTTTCTTAACGTGTTCTGGGAAAAAAGCTTTTGACTTTGCTCTTCAACGGGCTTACAAAATATGGTTAAAGGCAGCGCGGTGCTGTCATTTGGAACTCAAAGGAACCCTTGATAGTTTAGGAGGAATTAATTTAGATCATCAGGTTTGTATTGAGTACCCAAAAAATTGTATTTTTAGCGGAAAAGTCACTCAATATACATTAATTGCAGAGCAAGGAACGTGTACTATTACTATTGTGGTGTCGGGGCTTCATTCCAGTGCTTTTTTTTCTTCAGAAAATTCCAAAGCTTTTGATCACTCCTTTCCTTCTTGTGCTTATGCTGAAAACTATTCACCCCAATGGTATCAAGACCCAGAAAAAAAAGAAGGAAAAGAAGGATCTCAATATTTTGCATACGATCATGTGACACCTCAAGATAGTTACGCCCAAGGACAATTTTTTACAGGAAACCAATTGGTAGAGCGCATTGATGTTCTTGGGTCAGATAAAGATCAACTTTACAGTCTAGAATCGTTATCAAACGGTTCTTCAGAAAAGCCATTTTTGCGTCCAACAGCAATACGTATGCATTTTCGAAAATTAAAAGGATTAGATTCGCTTCAACATAAAATATTCGTACGAATGCTTCAAGGGTTAAGTGTAAAAATTTGAAACCTTTAACTAAAGATACTTTTTGTTAGAATCAGTAAATGATGGCTTTTAAAAGTCTCTAAAAAGAATTGTGTGTAAATTTTGTGAATGTTCGAATTGCTTTAAAAGAGCTTTCGTTCGAGGGGGGCAGCGGTACAAATGTAAAAAATGTGGAAAAAATTTCACGAGGTGTGCCCGAGAAAGACAAGTTCCAAGCTCTTTTTTTATACGCAAGAGGCCTTTCAATGAGCCGAATTGCTCAGCGTTTTGGTATCAGTGCGACCTCAGTTTTGAAGTGGACGGGCATCTTAATCAAATCTATGCGCCAAAGTTGCCCGCTCCCCAGAAGAAAAAGTTATTGTCATGGAAGTCGATAAATCTTGGCATTATTTAAAAAAAAGAGCAAAAAATCTGGATTTCTAAAGCTTGAATTTCAAAAGCCTAAGATCGTGCTGGAAAACGGCTGTTTAGTTCCAGCAAGAAGTGGTTAGGATTAGGTATAAAATATTCAAGATGAATTGTCCACTGATTTAGAATAAATTGCCAAGGAGTTTTTCCTTTGATAGCTTTGAGTCGTTTAGCAAAGTTGTAAGCCATCAGATAAGCATGCACATGCTGTTTTAGCTCAGCATGAGTATAGCCATACTCCCCCTCACTTTTTTGAAGGGTCTTTAAAAGATCCGAAAGACAGGCTATTTTATTAAAAATAAACAACAATGTTTAATGCAAATGAACCTCTCATCCTTAATAAATAAGATAACAAAACTA
>NZ_BAUP01000112.1:0-2690 GCF_000648275.1 Holospora elegans E1
AAGCGTTGGAGTCGAAAGAACATTTGCATGGCTGAAATTGCCATAGCGACTGCTGGAAACATGAGTATGATAGCCCATTCCATGATCCTATTAAGAAGGTTAGCTAAATCATAAATACAGGTTCCTAATATTTTGAAAATATTTCGGTAAATAAACATAATTTGTGACTAGACTTTTCCAGAGCTTCTTTTATCTTTTTCCTCTTATGAAGTTATGTACAACGAGAATAACAATTACGCTAGAATGTTTGTCAAAAATTCCGTAAAAGTTCTACGGCTGCAATCAGCTGGTGAGAGTTTTATCATAATAATTCTATTTCACGTAAACTCAGGTGTGCCCGAAAAAGACAAGCTGAAACCCCTTGCTTTATAATCAAGCGGCCTTCCAATGAACCGAAGTGCTCAGCGTTTTGGTGTCAGCGCGAGCGCTGTTTTGAAGGGGATGGGCACCTTAGGATCAAGGCTATGCGCCAAAATTGAGCTATCTCCAAAAGACAATGGTATTGTCAAGGAAGTCGATGAATTTTGGAATCATTTAAAAAAAGAAGAAAAAAATTTGGATTTCTAAAGTCTATGATCGCGCTGGAAAAGGGCTCTTCTATTGGGAATTTGGTGATCACTCTAGTCAAACATTCAAACGACTTTTTGAGCGATTAAAAAAATGGAAAATTTTATTTTATTGCGCAGATCATTGGGCAGGTTTTAATAAAATTATTCCAAGCTCTCGCCTCTTTCAGGGAAAAGATAAAACGTTTTCCATTAAACAAAACAACGGTCAACACCGCCATTGGTTTGCAAGATTTCGTCGCCCCCCCCTTGCAAACACACGATCACTTGAAATGCTAGAGGTGGCACTGCTTATTTTTGCAGCACTTCACGTTAATAAAACTTTGAAAATTCATCATGCTATCTTTGGTTAAAAATCTCAATTTTTTTCTCCTATTTCTGTAGCGATGCATTTAAATCGTTTAAGCACTCTAATAACATTTTCATTCACTACTCTTTCACTTGAAAGTTTTTTATTATCTTTTTTTCTTTTGTAATTCAAAGTTACGATGAATCTTTTGTATCCCCAGTGTCAGTAATTCATTCCTATTTCTTGATGAATCTTTGTTGTGCATTCTTTAAATCCTATAAAATCGTGACGCTTTCCCCTTGAAAATGCTGTACTTAACACCTTGCCTTGTGTTTTTATAGAAAGCCGCTTCTTTTTTTTGAGTAAAACAACTTTTTTTATTATTACTATTCTTGATCTTTTTTTTATTTGCTGCTATTTTTTTGCCTTGAAAAAATCTGCTCAAGAATTTGGAGTACAATCAGCTACTGGTTAAAAAGATTAGGCTATAGCCAAAAAAAACTTTTTGTACGCGAAAGCAAGAAAAGAAAAGCGAATTCAGTACCAAGGATATATCAAATATATAGCGTATCCAAATATTGTATATATTGATGAAAGCGGCATTGATATGGGTATGTGAAAAGACAGAAGGATGGGGCAGAAACAGTGAAAAGTTGGTTGGCAAAAAGAGTGGGAAATATGATCAAAGAACAAATAGTATTTCCGGTTTAGTTGATAAAAAGCCCATAGCACCAATGGGTTTTAAGGGATCTTGCGACACAGTAGTATTCCAAGCTTGGGTAGATTTCTGATCAAGGAAGTAAAGCCTGGTCAAGGTGTTATTATGCCTCTTTTCATAAATCCAAGAGAAGTAGAGAATTAATAGAATTTGTAAAATGCAGTACAATTTTTCTACTTCCTTACTCTCCTGATTTGAATCTAATACAGAAATTCTGGGCTAATATGAAAAGATGAGACAATATAACTAAATTTCAACGCTCTATTTGACGCTATTTCGTGCTTCTTTAAAATACCTAATTCAACATAAATCGCTATAGTGCTGGGATTTGGTATTATTCTTGCAAAACAAGAGAATGCAGCAAAAGAAAATCGCCTATTAGTCTTTCTTATCGCTATCGCATAGAGATCTCGTGAAGAGATTCTCATCCTTTGGCAATTTCAAAGCCATACACTTCGTTGAAGTTAAAAGGTATGGGAGAAAAGCGTTTTTGAAAACTTAGCCAGTGATGCTGACAAAAAGCACACGATGAACGATCGTGCATGCCCATCAACACGGTGCTGGCAAATACGGTAACCGGGCCGTTGGACTACCAAGATCCATACACTCTGTGATGTTCAAGACTATCCAATCGGTCTTCCTTGACAAAAAGTCAAGACCATAATCTGGAGAGAGCAATGGATCTCCTTGTGAAGATTGATTTGGGACTTGCAGATGAACGTATGCAGAAAAAACTTAAAGAAAAAGAGGAAAAGGCTGTTATTCCTTCTAAAAAACCCGTTTAAATTCCTCATATTATGAAATATTCTTTATAAATTCAGCCATTTAAATTTTTTTTTGCTAAACTTAAAGAAATACCGCACCATGATAAAACGTCTGTAAATTTTCTAGGCACCATTCACTTGGATTAATTGCAAACACGGCCTAGTGTTGTCTTAAAATTCTTTGTTTTTCTCTTGACCATTCTCTCTCTTTTATTGCTTGGCGTTTATCTGCCTTTTCTTTTCCTGTTGCAATCCCCAGTTGCACTTTAATCAGTCCTGAAGCGTTACTGTATACAGAAAGTGGGACAATAGTCATTCTTTTTTTGTCATTTGTCCACGCATTCGTTGAATTT
>NZ_BAUP01000111.1:0-19361 GCF_000648275.1 Holospora elegans E1
CCCCCTATGAAAGATTTGGGAAGACTTTCCAAACTTATGACCATTGTCGCTGTTGCTATTGTATACGCTTCTATAACGGGCCTTACACAAGAAATTGCTTACAAAAAAACAGTCAGAGCGCCTTTGTATTCATACTTCACAAGGGAACTCAGGTGGATCAAAGATAAACTCTTATTCTTTGATTTCAGCGATCTTTTAAACTACCTGAAAAAAAGTGAGGGGGAGTATGCTAAATTACTATAAAATATCCAAAGTGGTATCATCGCTCAAGGCTTCTGATCGACTTCAGCTTGGATGTTTTCGTTCATCACGCGCTCTACCACATAGGTACTCACCATCACTGAGGGACTGGCAACTGAAATTTTGTTGAGATTAATTCCAAGTTCTTATACTCCTACAACAGCGATACTATGGAAAACATAATTGGGAAGCTAAAGGAATGCCTAATGTTATGGGAGCTTTGATTGGTGGTGCTATAATCGCAATTGGCTTAATTACGGACTTTTGTTATACGGAAGTTTTTGTATCTTGGGTAGTACAGATTTTATTGCCAGATTCACCTGCAAAAAGTGTGATCGTTAAAGATAATACATCTTTTCACAAAGGCAAAGACATGCAAAAATTCTGGCCAGACTTTTCCATACTTTCCTCCTTATTCACCTGATCTCAACTCCATTTAGAAAAAATGTTTCCAAGCTAGGCACATACGTAGAACTATGAACTGTTTTATTGATGACATGTTTAAAATTTATTCAACATGACTTATTTATGTAATCTTAGCTATATAATGCTAGATTGTTTTATAAATTCGTGATTTATAAAAAAATTTATTATTTTTTTTATAATAAAGTTTGAAAAAATTAAAATATAAAACAAATGAAAAAAAGTATTTTTCTCTTTATGATACTTGTTAATACAAGAACGGAAGCAACCTTTAGTAAAAATTTAAAAAAAGAAATCAAGAAAGTGGAAGCTAAATCTTTTATTACTCCACAAGAAAAAAGGACCCTTTTAGAAAAAATTTATTTAAAATTCGAATATTTTATAAAAGAAGTTATAAGTAAATATAGATCAGAAAAACAAGATCTAGAGTATACGAAGTATGTAGAAAAATACTTTCTAAATCTTTTTCATATGATAATAAAGGGAGAAAGTTTGAAAAAAGTAGAAACAATAATTTCTATTTTTGAACAAAATGAATTTTTTGATGATCCAGCAATAAAACAAGTCGTGGAAGATTTTAAAATTTATCAAAAAGAAATTAGTTCAAAAGTTACTATAACTATTAAGGAAACTGAGCTAATGGAAACCTATATACTTTTTAAACAAAGTCATTTGTACGGCTTTGATAGTAAGTATTTTGAAGAGTGGTCATCAGCTTTCTCAGATTTTTATGAGGTAATAGAAAAAATCAATAATAAAGAAATAAATTTTATTGTAGAAAATTATAAAAACACCTCTAACTCTTTAAATGCAATTGCTGTGAAAACTTTAATGGAAAACAAAATACTTGAAATCAAAGAAGATATAAAAAATGCAGATAAAGTAAAAGAAAAATTAACAGATTATGTTGAAGAGAATCTCAAAAATGAAAACAAAGGAATATTCGATAATATTAAAGACAAATTCAAAAAACTTATTTAAATATTTATCCTATATAGCTAAAATCATATAAAAGGACGCTTTTAACTAAAGATCTTTTTTGTTAGAATTAGTAAAGGAAGTCTTTTAAAAGTCTCTAAAAATTATTGTATGTAAATTTTGTGAATGTTCGGATCGCTTTAAAAGCCGTTTTGTTCGAGGGGGCAGCGGTACAAATGTAAAAGATGTGGAAAAAATTTCACGAGGTGTGCCCAAGAAAGACCTTTGCTTTCTTTTTCTGCACCTTTGCTGGAAGAAATTAATTTTTGCAGAAATGAGGGGCTATCTGTCAGTTTAGAAGATGCTGAAAAATTAAAAAAACAGTTTCCTTTACTTAAAAAAATTGTCATATTAAGAACAATAAACGAAAATAACTGGGTTTATATTACTTTCCAAGAAAAAGCAGTATTTTCTAACAAAGAGTAATCCTTATTTTAGATAACCTTAAAAAATTCTTTAGAACGGATCCACAAATCCTGTTCCTAACAGAAAGAGTCATGGTAGACGTTCTAAATTACTTAGGTTTTTATTCCAAAGAAATAGAGTTCGATTTGAAATTTTTAAGAAAACGTTAAGGATGAAAAATATAGCTACATAAAAGAGATCAAGGCAAGTAAAATTAAAATAAGTCGTTAATAAAGTTGTATAAGGATATTAAGCCCATCGCTTGAAAACACCTTAGATAAAACTCTTTGAATATTTTGTTTTGATTTTCTTATATTTTATTTCCAATCCAAATATAAATATAATATAATTGCAACAAAATCAACAATCAATTGTTATATTATTTATACAAAATGTGATATAATGAAAAATAAATAGTAAAGAAAAGATGTTTAAAATTCTTATTATCCTATTTGTGGTAGGGAGTCAAATTTTATTTGCTTCTAATTTTTCTCAAAAAAATTCAATTTTTTACCGCTCGGATAAAAAGCCTTTAGTAAAAAAATTTAAATTTTATTGTAACAAGGAATATACGGAAGATTATTACGGGGAAGATATTTGGGTTAAGGGGCTTAAAAAAATAGCGCTTTTAGGAAAAAAGATTCCTGATCATGCCCGCTCTATAGAAATAAAAGAAGATATTCAGGACCCAGAAAATCTTAAAGAAATCGATTTTAACAAGGTTGAATCTCTTAAGTTTTCCTATATGAGCTCTGATATTCATCCAGAGTTTCAATTAGAAAATCTTGTGGGCGCTAAATTTCCTGATGTAAAATTTTTTTCTGTATACTGTTCGGGTCTTACAGATCTTTCCCCTTTAAAAAAGATATCCTTACCTTCTTTAGAGGAACTTGACTTTTCAAAAAATGGTATTCAGGATATTTCTGCATTCAAACACCTTTCTTTTCCAAAACTAAAAAAACTATCTTTGGCTTGGTGCAATATCAAAGACATTACACCTTTACTTTCTTTTTCTGCACCTTTGTTGGAAGAAATTAATTTTTGCAGAAATGAGGAGCTATCTGTCAGTTTAGAAGATGCTGAAAAATTAAAAAAACAGTTTCCTTTGCTTAAAAAAATTGTCATATTAAGAACGATAAATGAAGAAAATTGGGGAAATATCATTTTCCAATCAAAAGCAGTATTTGCTAATAAAGGAAAGCAGTGATTTTTAAATAAATAATACTTGAAGAGCAGGGAATAAAACTTTATCAGATGATAGCTTTTTTGAGATTTTTGACCAAAGATAGCATTTTAATTTTCAAAGTCTTATTAACGTGAAGTACCGAAAAAATATGCATTTTTCCCTTCAGCGTTTCAAGTGATCGTGTGTTTGCAAGGGGGGCGAAATCCTTGCAAACCAATGGCGGTGTCGAGCGTTATTTTGTTCAAGGGAGAACGTTTTATCTTTTCCCTGAAAGAGGCAGGTGCTTGGAATAATTTTATTAAAAACCCCCCAATGATCTGCGCAATAAAATAAAATTTTTTTGCTTCTTTTTTTTAAATAATGCCAAAATTGTCAAAATTCATCGACTTCCATGACACTACCTTTGTCTTTTGGGGATGGCTCAATTTTGGCGCATAGCCTTGATTATAAGGTGCGCCCCCCTTCAAAACAGCGCTCGCGCTGACACCAAAACGCTGAGCAATTCGGTTCATTGAAAGACCGCTTGCGTATAAAACAAGGGCTTGGAGCTTATCTTTCTTGGGCACACCTCGTGAAATTTTTTCCACATTTTTTACATTTGTACCGCTTACCCCATCGAACAAATCCGCTTTTAAAGCAATCAGAACACTCACAAAATTTACATACAATTATTTTTAGAGACTTTTAAAAGACATATTTTTCTAATTCTAACAAAAAATATCTTTAGTTAAAAGCTTCAAAAATTTTTGATGCTTGCGTCGCGTTAAATATCATTAAAAAATCATTAAACATTGTCTTTTTTTATTTTTGATAAGCGATTGACATTTCTATGTTTTTTTTCATACCATTCAAAAAGAAAAGTAGAGATAAGAAATTATTTTATGAAAAGTAAAGTTCCGTTAATAGCGATTATGGGGGCTCTAGGGAGTTTTTTTTCGGAAAGTGTCGTTCAAGGTGTGAACGAAGGGGGGAGTACTGAAAATCAAGGGGGTCAAAATTTACAGGTTGATATAGACACTTTTAATCGTGCGTTATATTCCTCTCTAAAAAACTCTGATCCAAATAGATCGTTTTCTGATTTCTTTATGCCAGGGGATATAGAAAGGCTTGATCGCCATTTTTGTGATGCTCAAACATTTGACCCCAATAATTCGTATTTTCTTGAGTTAAAAAACTCTTTAAAAAATCTTGATCCTACGGGGTTTTTTGGGACTTTATTTAATCTAAATCAGGTAAACCAGAATGCTTTTCGGTATGCCTTAAAAATTTTGGATCAGATCAATCCAAGCGCTTTAAACGAAGCTTTTTCCTGCCTTTCGAAACGTATTATCCGCAAAAAGGACAAATTTTCGTTAGATATAGATCTTAATGAGGGGATTAATAGAGTTTTCATAGAAGATCGTTCCTTTAAATTTCCTGATGGATTTTTTGATGAAAAAAATAGACAAGATCTAGATATCGTCCTTTTGGGAAAGGCTCTAACAGTATTGAATTGCGCCTATAAATGTAGCAACAAAATTAACAAAGGTTTAATATGTGAGAATTTTAGAAATTTAAATGAACATGCTGAAAATGCTCTGGGCTATGCCTTGTCGACATTATTAAAAAGAGACGACTCGCGAACCTGTTCCTTTTTTATTCATGCTTTAGCTTTTTTAGAACGAATTGCTTCATTTGAAGATTCATCCCAGGAATCTACGAATTGGCTTGATCCAAGAATAGTTTCCTACGCGCTTTTGACTTCTTTGGGGAATAGATCATTAAGCTTTTATATTGAATTGAAAAATCATTCTTCTGAAGATTTTGTTTGGCTTTTAAACGCGTTAAATCGATACAATTTTTCTTATTTTGAAACTCTTCTTAAGAGCTTGTTTATGAAAGCAAAACACAGTAAATACTTACCTGTTTATGTTCGTGTTTTAAATTTAGCATTGGAGTATACTCAAAAGGGGGTACTAATGCCAAACATTTTTAGTTGTATTTTAAATCACGCAATAATAAATAACTACAATACGGTTTTATTTAAATTTTTTGAAGATTTAAATAATGATACTAATCCTTCTTCTTTATATTATGCATTCAATGTATTATTTAGAAAAGTTGGTGATTCTTCTAAAGTTTTGTTGCTTTTATTGAATCACAATGATGAAAAGTTATTCGATTGTGCCCTTAATGTTTTTACTTCTAATTCATTAAGAATGATGTGGGAGATAATTGGGATTTCAGAGTCAAAATTTTTTGATTCTTTTACTCCTGTAATAGATGCCAAGCCAGAAATTCTAACGTATACCTTAGTTACTTTGGAAAAGATGTTGGATTTAAATGGTGTGTTTTTTCCTGGATTTTTTTCTTCTTTTTTTAGATTAGTAGAAAAAAATAGTTTAGACGTTCTTGCTAAAGCTTTAGCTGTTTTAGAGGAAAAAAGAGCTCCTAACATTTTTAATCTTGCGTTGACCGTTTTGAGTAATGAGGCGCCTAGGGATTTAGTTCGCCTTTTAAGAACTTTAAGCATTTCAAATTCGGAAAGATTAAGTGAAGTTTTTAATAAGATCTTTACAGATTCACTAAACGATAAGGAAATGAGTAGGGAAAAACATAAAACGTTACAAGATGCACTGTTAGGTCAATTGGAAGATGTTACGTTCTTTGAAAATCAAAGTAAGATGAATTTTTATTTTGATTTTTTTGAAGATGACGTCTATCAAATTAAGATTTCTTTGGAATGTGCTGATACGCTCTTGAAATCCATCATGGGTATAATTCATGAATTTTCTCAGGAAAGAAAGGAGGCATTTTTTAGAAAGATTATATCTAAAAATTCTGATTTTCGTTTATTAGAGCGGTATTTAACCCTTACCGGAACTTCTATTGAAAGCTTTTCCAGTGCGTTTCAAAGAAAAATAAAATCCAATCTTTTTGAAATATTTAAAAATAAGGATTTTTTTTCATTTTTAAAGTTTAAAGATTTGATTGATCAAGAAAGATCTGAAAATAGGCTTACCAATTACTCTGATGAGTACGAAACATTTTGTGAATATATAAAATTTTTTGCTGATTTAAAGAAAGATAAGTATTCTAAAGATAAAGAAGTGGCTTTAGATTTTTTTGATAAAAAATTCAAAGGAAACCATAATATAGAATACTTGGTGTTTTTATTCAAATTTTTTTATCCTGAAGATTATTTTCAGCATTTAGAAGACCTAGAAACTTTTAAATTAAAAAATTTGCAAAAAGTGATTGATCGTTCTTCAGAAAAGAGACTTCACAGATTAAAAAATAGCGAAAAAGAACTCAATGATTTTTTTTAAAAATCAAGAAGGTTGTTCTAGTGAATTGAATTACAGTGATGAAATTAAAAAAATGATAGATGAAGATTTGATCGTGGAGGCTAAAGAAGTCGCCAAAAGGTTCATACGTCGCGATACAACTTTGGCTCAAAAAATAAAAGATCTTTCTTTCTTTAATGAATTTTATAGAAAAATAGAGGAATTTTGCTTTGTCTACAAAAATTTTATCAGTTCAGCTTCTCGCAAAGAAGCAATTTCAGGTTTTTTTGATGAGAGTAAAGAAATATTTAAATTTATTGCAAAAACTTCTGAATCTTTTGATGAAACAGACGATAAGTTCTTAGAGTACCTATCTTCTCGTTACGGAAGTATTCCTGAAGACGTAAAAAAAGGAAAAGATTTTGTTTGTCGAGCGTCAGATAAGATACAAGAAATTTTAAATCGACGGTACCTGATGGAGAGAAAAAATTTATTCGCTTTAGGTAACGCCAATACATCAAGTGAGGACTCGGAAAGCCCACTCATTATAGAAGAATCTCAAGAGGAAGAAAGTTCTTTAGGTGTGCAAGATTCTCCAGGACCTGAGACTCCGTTAATCGTAGACGTTTCACAAAGTTTAAGTGGTCAGGTTGCAAGTGATGTGCAAAGATCAGTAAGTCGGATAGTGATAAGTGACCTGCAAAGCTCAGAAAGCTTCTTGGATATGGAAAGTCCATTAATTGTAAACGTTGTACAAAGCTCAGAAATCTTCTTTGATATGGAGGAAAGTCGATTAATTACAAACGCCGCACAAAGTTCAGAAATTTTATTGGATATGGATAATCTTCAAGGGGAAGAACACCAGCCAGCCGTGGCGCATCTCCAAAACTTAGAAAATCCGCCGGCGATAGAAAATTCAATGATTGAAGAAAGTCTTCTAACTTCAGAAGATTCTGCTATAGAAGGCAATCAACTGGGAGGTAATCAACTGGGGATAGAAGGTTCACAAAGCCCGGCAGAAATGTTAGAGGTTGAAGATCCTGAGGTTATAGAAAACTTACTTATTCCTCAAAATTTAATGGATCTTAAGGATATAGCGGATCTAAGAAATTTGAATGTGTATAAAATTTTATTGAGAAAATTTAATTATGCCGCTAGAACGAAAAAAGTTGAGAAAATTTTAATCCAACGAAAAAAAGAAGAGTTTATCGTTAATGATATTACAAGTTTTTTAACACACTACATTTATATGAAAGACGCTACTCTCTCTAAAAATTCTAATTTCTTTAAAGAAATAAAAGAACTTAAATATTTTGGGGAGGTTCCATTTTCTTTTCTTGAAGGAAGTATGAGTGGTTTTATAAGCAGGTATCATAAGAATTCAATGGAAATAAGACAACAACTTTTAGAAGGATTTACAAATTTTTGTTTAAGAGCTCTAAATAATCAAAATTTACCATGCACAGGGTATTTCGAAACTGCAAGGGGGTATAACACCTTTTTAAAAAATTTAAGAAAATCTTCTGAAGAGTATATCAAGAATTACGAGGAAGGTGAAGAGTACAAGAATGATCTTCTCGTACATCATCCTTATTCCGTATTAGAAAGATTTTTTCAAGAGTCAGTTACACAGGGGGGGCTTCCTGGAAAAGAGAGATGTTACGTAGGATTATTAACAGGAAGTGTTTTTTCTTCTTTAGAAATTAGTGGACAAGCGCTTCATTACAATTTAGAGGTACTCGATTTGGGGACTTGTAAAATAGCAGAAGAATTGTAGAAAAAGATTTTATAAAATATTAAAAATGTTTTTTTAGGGGGGGGAGCTTATGCTCCCTTTTTATTTAGGAAATTATGAATTATTTTATTTTTTTATCAAAACGTTCTTTCTATTTTTTATTTGTTCTAGTTGATTTTTAAGGGCATTAGTAGATTTTTCGCGATTTTTTAAGAAAAAAAGATCTTTGTGATCTAGTGCTGCCCTGGGATCTTTATTAATATCTTCAGTTCTATCAAGAAACTTTTGATATAATACTTTTGGATCAGGAAGATTTTCTTTTGATTTTTCTAAGGGATATTGCCGTACATAAAACTTTTGATATAATTTTTGGGGGCCGTTAAGATTTTCTTTTGATTTTGTGGTTTGTTCTTGATCGCTTGTTCTAGTATTTTTAAACAATTGATCAGAAGAGGAAGGCGTGCTTTGAGAAGGGGGGGGGGGACTATCTTTTTGTTCAGAATCTCCACCATTAGCGTTGGCAGCAATATTTACGCCTAAAGCGAATAGTATAATAAATATATTGTTTAGCATTTTTACTCTATTTTGTATTTATGTTTTTATTATATAAAAATAATATAAAAAATGTATTTTTATTAATCCCTGCCCTCAATTAATTTTAATTTTATTTTTGCTGTATTTTTTGAGGATTTAATAAAAATGCAAAAGAGAGGGAAGACCAGGTGAGGTAAGATAAAGGATTTTTTTCCTAGAAAACAAGGAGATGTGTGCGTTACAGCCAAGGACAATCGCCCATTTTTTGAGGATGTTTTGTACCGCTATCGCACAGGGATTTCGTGGAGAAATTTCCCAGAACGTTCTGGAGATTTTAAGCATTCTTCCGTTGGAGCTAAAAAGTCGCGTAGAAAAGCGTTTTTGGAATCTTATCCAGTGATGCTGACAACGAAGTAAGCGATGAATGATTGTGTGCGCTTATCAACACAGCGCTGGCGTTAAAAAGACGAGAACTAGGCCTGAGCACCAAGATCCATGCAATCTGTGATGCCCAAGGAAACCTTGCCACTTTTCACTTGAAAAACGTTCAGGACCATGATCTGGAGTGGGGTGAATGATCGTCTCTTAAAGTAAAGAAAACAGTCTCAAGACTGTTATCCCCCCTAAAAAGAACCGTTTAAAGCCTTGATTTTTCAGTAAAAGAATAAAAATGGTGTTGGGGGGGGAAAAGATTTTTTCTAGAATCTTTTACGGAGAAAACATAGTAAAAATTTTTCAAAATACAATATCAAGATAGTAGTCAGTAAAATCAAATTCGATTCATTTTCCAAAAAACACACAGCTCAACGTTACTAAAAACAAGTTGGCATTAGTCCTTGTTAGGGGGGTTCCGTAACAATATATATTTTGTGGAACTATAGAAGCAACGTTATCCCAGTTTTTTTTCCCCAAACACTGGCGTTGATATTCCAGCCCTAACGCAACGTGACGATTTAAAGCATACCGAGTCCCACACGCCAACACCCCCCCCATGATAGTTTTGGACAAACTGGAAGGAGATTGTCTTGATTCCTCCATGCAAGAAAGTTCCTGCTTTTGTAACACAATTCCAGGTCCTACGAAAAGTTGCAATCGTCGTGCAATTATATACCCAAATTCAAAAACAAATTCAGCAAACCATTTATTCCTCAAACGAAATGCTGTTTTTGATTGATCTGGAATTTCAAACTCACCAGTAAAATCGTTACGTTCTTCAAGATCTAATGAAAATATTCCAGTTTTGTACTTTAGCAGAGCAGCATCATTATTGGCGCCAAACACACACCGCCCCCCCATTGTGTAGGAATCAAAAACTTTTTGTATTAATACCCCAAAATTCCAAGAAAATCCAGATCTATTCCTCACTTCTCTTTTTTGTTCAAAATCTATAAAATTATCTTGAGCTCCTTCAATTTTTACTGACGTCACATCAAACCCAACCACAGTATTGCTTGTTCCATTAACCCTATAGCTTACGTGGCTTTCGTAGACGATGAGATTATCTACCGCACACGAATACGTTTCGGGATGTTCAAGGGGCTGTGCTGTTGTAGTCATAAGTGTTAATCCAAGTGCTGAAATAGAACCATGCGATGCGATATGCACATACCCATCAGCAGGGGGGGTAGTAACAGGAGATCTTGCGTCAGAAAACGCAACATAATCCATATTAGCTAGCGTACTGATGATCTTAAATTTTCCTTGAACACCCCGGTCATTATTCCCAAAAACTTCTGCTTGAATGGGCCAATTTGTTGATCCCGATCCTTCAGGAGTTGTAGACAAAGTGGCGCCACCGATTCCCACGATAATCCCTATTCCGGATAAAAATTTATCTTTTTTGGCACTGAGGATTGAAGCTGAAAGAAAAACAGCTAGTAAAAAAAATACTTTAATCAAACGATCACTAAAAAAATTCAAAATATCAATAAGGTAATTAGATCATAAATTAAAGTTAAAAAAAAGTTAAAATACGCTAAATAATGCAGAGATGCTAATTGTTGATTTTTTGCAACAAATTAAAAAATATTCTTTATTGAAAATTATATCCCTTTTCTAGAATGTTTTACGAAAAAAACATAGTAAAAAGCTCTCAAGATACAAGATCAAGGTAGTAGTCAGCAAAATCAACTTCGATTCATTTTCCAAAAAATACACAGCTCAACGTTACTAGAAATAAGTTGGCATTAGTCTTTGTTATGGGGGTGCCGCAACAACATATATTTTGTGGAACAGTAGAAGCAACATTATCCCAGTTTTTTTTCCCCAAATACTGGTGTTGATATTCCAGCCCTAACGCAACGTGACGATTTAAAGCGTACCGGGCTCCACACGCCAATACCCCCCCCATAATAGTTTTGGATAAATTGGCAGAAGATTGTCCCGATTCATCTATGTAAGAAAGCTCCTGCTTTTGTAACACAATGCCAGGTCCTACGAAAAGTTGCAATCGTCGTAAAATTATGTACCCAAATTCGAAGATAAATTCACCAAACTTCTTGTTCTTCAAACGAAACAGTGCCCTTTCTTGATCTGAAATTCCGAACTCACCAGAAAAATCTTCATTTTCTTCAAGATCCGATGAAAATGTTCCAGTTTTGTACTTTAGAAGAGAATCATCATTATTGGCGCCAAATACACACCGCCCCCCCATTGAGTAGGAATCAAAAACTTTTTGTATTAATACCCCAAAATTCCAAGAAAATCCAGATCTATTGCTCACTTCTCCTTTTTGTCCAAAATCTATCAGATTGTCTTGAATTCCTTCAATTTTTACTGAAGTCACATCAAAATCAATTTTGGCACTGGTACTCGTCGTTCCTTCAACCGCAAAATAGCTATTTTCACAGCTGACTGTATTCACTGCGCACGAATTTTCGGGGTGAAGGAACTGTGGCTTCATATTCATCTTTGTTATTCCCCCGCTGCTACTTCTTACTGATAACGATTTGCCATCAATGCTACGATAAAAATTAATATAAAAAGCATTATTGAGTTCATTAGCAATGCTAAATTTTCCTTGAACAACCTGATTGTTTTTTCCAAAGGTTTCCGCCTGAATTGAACAACGCGTCGATCCCGATCCTTCAGGAGTTGTAGACATAGTAGCTCCACCGATTCCCACAATAATCCCTATTCCGGACAAAAATTTATCTTTTTTGGCACTGAGGCTTGAAGCTGAAAAAAAAACAGTTAGTAAAAAAAATGCTTTAATCAAGCTATCACTAAAAAAATTCAAAATATCAATAATTTAATTATATCATATATTAAAGTTAAAAAAACAGTTAAAACACGCTAAATAATGCAGAGGTGCTAATTATTGATTTTTTGCAACAAATTAAAAAAATATTCTTTATTGAAATTATACTCCTTTTCTAGATGGTGTCGTCACGAGAAGTTCAACCCAAAAAAGGCATCTCATTTGAACAGAAGAAAGAAATGAAGAAATATTTTTCGCGTATAGTATTGCAATCTCTCTTCAGCGTTTTGGTTTAGGTGAAGAAATGTATTCTCTACAAGATATCTAAGCTTGAAATATCTTTATTGTGTTCCCTTTGTTCTTTTCTATTTCAGGATTTAATGTTGTTTTTTCTTGTCTCATCAACGATTTGATTAGTATCATATCCTTTATCTGAAAGAAGATTTTGATCTCCTATTCCTTCAACAACACGCTGGCTAGTTTGTTTGCAATCAGCAACGCTACCTGATGTAATAATATTCTGACCGGCATGCCCTAAACCATCCACGGCCAAATTTAGCTTCGAGTTTTAGATTCGTGTTGAGCCCCCCCTTTTGTGTGCGGCCCATGTACTGGCCTACCTTCCTTAACCTCTTTCTGCATAAGGATGCACTTTTATATGGCTGGTATCTATCATCAGCTCCTCATACTCTGGATAGACAATCAGTTTTTCTAAAAGATTTTTCCCAATGCCATTATCTTTCTATCTGCAAAATCTTCTGTGCGTATTTTTCTAATCCCCTTAATCCGGGGAAAGATCTTGACAAAAAGCCCCCCGTTTTTAAAATCAACAAAACAGCGTTTAACGATTATCCTTTTCTTTTCCTGGTAGATAAGGCTCCAGCATTTTCCAAGATTTCTCTGATATATCTTGTATTCTGTGTGATTGCGTCATCTCTTTTAAAAAATAAAATTCCTAATTTATCACTATTATCATATTTTATCTTATGACAACACCGTCTAGAATGTTTTACGGAAAAAACATAGTAAAAATCTATCAAGATACAAGATCAAGATAGCAGTCAGCAAAATCAACTTCGATTCATTTTCCAAAAAACACACAGCTCAACGTTACTAAAAACAAGTTGGCATTAGTCTTTGTGACAGGAGTGCCGCAACAATACATATCTTGTGGAACTATAGAAGCAACGTTATCCCAGTTTTTTTTCCCCAAACACTGGCGTTGATATTCCAGCCCTAACGCAACGTGACGATTTAAAGCATACCGGGTCCCACACGCCAACACCCCCCCCATAATAGTTTTGGATAAACTGGAAGGAGACTGTCTTGATTCCTCCATGCAAGAAAGTTCCTGCTTTTGTAACACAATTCCAGGTCCTACGAAAAGTTGCAATCGTCGTGCAATCACGCATCCAAATTCAAAAATAAATTCAGCAAACCATTTATTCCTCAAACGAAAGCCTGTTCTTGATTGATCTGGAATTTCAAATCCACTAGAAAAGTCCTCATCTTCTGCGATATTCATTTCAAACGTGCCAGTCTTGTATTTTAGTTGGGAAGAATCTTTATTGCCTCCAAATGTACACCTTCCTCCCATCGTATAAGAATCAAGAGTTTTTTGTATTAACACCCCAACATTCCAAGAAAATCCAGACTTATTTCTGACTTCTCCTTTTTGTCCAAAATCTATCAAATCGTTTTTAATTCCTTTAATTTCCACTGAAACTGGATCAAGAGTAACTGCAGTCGTGGTCGTGCCTTCAACCGTAGAAACGTAAAGGGTGTTTACTCTGATTTTGTTTACTGTACACGAATACGTTTCTGGGTTTTCAAGGGGCTGCGCTGTCATAGTCATCTTTGTGTTAGTTGCCTCGTCGCTATCAAGCAACAAATATCCATCAGTGGGAGGGTCAACAACAGGAGACCTAGATGCAGTAAACACAATAGGGGTACTCCTATACTGATTATAGAGCGTATTAGTGATCTTGAATTTCCCTTGAACGACCTGGTCATCGTTTCCAAAAACTTCTGCTCGAACAGGCCAATTTGTTGATCCTGATCCTCCAGGAGTTGTAGACATAGTGGCGCCACCGATTCCCACAATTATTCCTATTCCGGATAAAAATTTATCTTTTTTTGCACTGAGGCTTGAAGCTGAAAAAAAATAGTTAGTAAAAAAAATGCTTTAATCAAGCTATCACTAAAAAATTTAAAATATCAATAACTTAGTTATATCATATATTAAAGTTAAAAAAACAGTTAAAACACGCTAAATAATGCAGAGGTGCTAATTATTGATTTTTTGCAACAAATTAAAAAAATTTTCTACGTTAGACGGTTTTGTCATAAGATAAAATATGATAATAATGATAAATTAAAAATTTTATTTTTTAAAAGAGATGACGCAATCACACAGAAGACACGACATATCAGAGAAATCTTGGAAAATGCTGGAGCCTCTACCAGGAAAAAAAGGAGAGGGAAAAGAAAAGGATAATCGTTAAACGCTGTTTTGTTGATTTTAAAAACGGGGGGCTTTTTGTCAAGATCTTTCCCCGGATTAAGGGGATTAGAAAAATACGCACAGAAGATTTTGCAGATAGAAAGATAATGGCATTGGGAAAAATCTTTTAGAAAAACTGATTGTCTATCCAGAGTATGAGGAGCTGATGATAGATACCAGCCATATAAAAGTGCATCCTTATGCAGAAAGAGGTTAAGGAAGGTAGGCCAGTACATGGGCCGCACACAAAAGGGGGGCCTCAACACGAATCTAAAACTCGAAGCTAAATTTGGCCGTGGATGGCTTAGGGCATGCCGGTCAGAATATTATTACTTCAGGTAGCGTTGCTGATTGCAAACAAGCTAGCCAGCGTGTTGTTGAAGGAATAGGAGATCAAAATCTTCTTTCAGATAAAGGATATGACACCAATCAAATCGTTGATGAGACAAGAAAAAACAACATTAAATCCTGGTATAAGGGAACACGGTAAAGATATTTACAAGCGCTTTTGTTCAAATGAGATGCCTTTTCCTTTGGTTGAACTTCTCGTGATGATACTATCTAGATTTGTCTTGTCAAGGTAAATTTTTTATTTTGGGTGATGGAGAAAAAATAAATAGGCAGAAGTTCTTTCAATGATTTTTAAGAATAACCTTACTAAATTTTTAATGACCTCTTTTCTTTAAAATTTTTTTTACTGTATTGATTTTTTATATATTTCAAAGATTTGGGGGTGAATTTTTTCTTTAGAAAAGTGTTCTATTACATAAAAATGTCCTGCTTTTCCTTTCTCTTCTTTTTCTGGATCATCTGCCCATGTTTGGATGGCTCTGGCAAGGTCAAAAACATCTTGAGCTTTTGCCAAGTATCCAGTTACGCCGTCTATTACCACATCTTGGCATCCTGGAACTTGAGTCGTAATAACGGGGCGCCCCCAAGCGCAGGCTTCCAGTAAACTTCTTGGTAATCCTTCCCGATAAGAAGGAAGAACAGCTCCATGAACTCTTTTATATACTTGTGATAATTCTTTTTTAAATCCTAACCAATGGATCAATCCTTCTTCTTGCCAGGCCATAATCTGTTCTGTGGTGAAAGAGGAAGGATTTTCTAGGTCAACATCTCCACAAACTAAAATTTCTAGTTCTACTTTTTTTAGTAATTTTTTTGCTTCTACTAACTCTCTTAGCCCTTTTTCTTTTAAAAGTCTTCCTGCAAAAAGAAGCCGTAATGGGGAGGGGGCTGGCATGGGAAGAATAAAAAAGGTGCTCATATCTATCCCTGAGCCTGGAATAAGATAAATAGGAACCTTTTTATTCACACTGCTTCTTAAAATTTTTTTATCTTGGGAATTTTGACATAATATCTTGCATCGTTTCTTCCGTATCATTAATGGAAAAAAACAATAAAATATAAATTTTAGTATGAGTTTCTTGACTCTATTTTCTTGGGAAGACACAGTAAAAGTATATCCTAACCCAGCAAAATCATTAACAACTCCGCAAGAGTGAAACGCCAAGAAAGATCCTAAAAAAATAGGCTTCATCCCAACGTTGTGTAAAATATCTGGAATTATGACCTTAAAAGCTTTCAAAATTTCTAAGCATTCTTTGCCCACACCCCAGGGGGCCATCCTAGATTTTCGAAATGTATTCAGAAAAAAAACTTTAATCCCACCAGGAAGTTCTGGAACGGGTGAAACACTAGGAGCTATCACCCAAACATCATATCCATTAGAAATTGCTCCCAAAGCCAGTGTTAAGCGATGAGAAATAAAATATTCAATATTCCCCACAAAAAATAAAAGCCGAGGATACCTCTTTTCTACGGACACCGAAAATCCTCTAAAACAAAGTTAGGAAAACGTTTTCCCCATTTTCTGCTGATTTGTATAGTCAACAACACATCAATGGGATCTTTTGGAAGAGATAAAAGAAAGGGCCCCGCAGGTTTGTCTGTTATACGAAAGCACACAACTGAATATAAGATAGATGGATCTTCTTCAGCGCAAACTTTTAACCGAAGATGATTGTGTCCAAAAGCAGTAGCATGTTGTACATAAACTCTTTTCACCATAAAAATAGGTGAGGGATAATCTGCACCAAAAGGGCCTACTTTTTCCCAAACATCTAAAAAATTTGGTTGATTAAGCTGAGCCAAAGTTACAACCATATCAACCTTCATAGGAGAAAGGTTTTTTTCAGGATAACAGTTTTTAAAACTTTTATCTAAAAAGGTTCGAAAAGGGCTAATCTGATCGAACCGTAATGTTAACCCTCCTGCCATGGGGTGACCTCCGCCTGTTACTAAAACTCCCTCTTCACAAGCTTGGTGAATTAATCGGCCAATATCTATGCCAGATACAGATCGGGAAGACCCTTTTAGCATTCCATTTTTTTCTGACAATACAAACGTCGGCTTACCAAAAATTTCTTTTAAGTGCCCGGCGATAATTCCTAAAACTCCTTCATGCCAACTGCTATCCCATAAAAATAAATAATGCTGCTGTTGTTGTTTTAACGCTTGAGCTAAAGCCAACTGTTCGGTAGCGCGCTCAATATGCTGACGTTCTTGATTTAACGCGTTTAACTCTTGGGCAATTTCTAATGCTTTCGTTACACTATCAGTGGCAATTAGCTGAACACCTAGTGTAGAATTTCCTACTCTTCCCCCAGCATTAATTCGCGGCCCTAGGGCGTATCCTAGATGGATTGCATTGGGTTCTTCTCTAATTCCAGACACATCTAGCAATTGTGTAAGGCCTACATTTTTGCGTTGTCCCAAAACTTTTAATCCTTGTTTGACAAAAACGCGATTAATGCCTCTAAGCGGCATCATATCGCATACTGTGCTTAACGCCACTAAATCCAACAAAGAAAACAAATCGGGCTCTGAAGTGTTAAGAAATGAGAACATTCCTGTCTTTCGAAAATAGCGGTTTGCTCCAACAAGAAACAAAAATACTAGGCCCCCTGCACAAAGAGTCTTCAAAGATTCAGGCCCAGTGTAATTTAAACGCTTGGGATTTATAAAAGCGACACATTCTGGATGATCTATTCCAGGAACTTGGTGATGATCGATAATAGTAACACGCATTTTTTGTTCTCGTGCTGCAGCCATAACTTCAAAAGAAGTACTTCCACAATCAACCACAATCAAATCGTGAATCTGATGCGTATTTTGAAGCATTTGAAATCCATTAATATTTGGTCCATACCCTTCTTGAAAACGATTTGGAATATAAGAGATCACAGGGTGATTCAGCGCGTTGCAGTACTTGACAATTAAAGCACTTGCACAAGCACCGTCCACATCGTAGTCTCCCCAAACTGCAAGAGGACGTTTTTCTCGTATTACCTCCTCTAAATGTTCCACCGCTTTTAAAAGATCGGGAAGATGGCTAGGATCTGGTAAATGGGTACGCAAAAATGGAGAAAAAATCTCTTCAGCCTCTTCCATTATACTGCGGTTGGCCACAAGTCTAGCTGCCAGGTCGTTTACTTGGTATCGTCCCTTCAGGTATGCCACATGACGTTCACAAGCGCTTAAAAAATGCCAATCACGCCCAGTATGAGAAAAAGGAACTGTGTTTTTATGAACACGAAGTGCAAAAGAAGAAAACGGGGGTGTCATTTGAATTGCGTTGCAAAAATCATAGACACAAATTATAGCACAAAAAAATTATGAAACAAAACTTTAATACAGCCCTTCCCTTGTTCTGTTAAAATAAAAGTGGTAATAATATCTCAAAAAAATGAACCTTATCCTTAATTCATTTAGCATGAATATATGCACCGATCACTAGTTTTCTTTTACTTTTTCCCACCGGCGCTTGCCCCCAAATATCTCCCTTTTTAATTCTGAGGAGGGAAAAAAGATAAGAAAAAAATAAGAACCTGTATTCATGAATAAAAAAGTGTTAAAAGGCTTGAAGAAGTAGAAGAAGAATTATCCAGCGATTTAAAAGAGAGAGAAGTGATAAAGCATCATTTTGATAGCGGCAATTACGGAAATAAAAGTAAATACAATAAAAAAAGCTTATTAATGCAGTATCTTATATAATCAAGAGCGGTTGTCAATGGACAGTACATTCGTTTTATAGACGATATAGGATTAAGGGGGTATGGGAAAAAGTGATGCATGAACTTTGTTAAGACAAGCCGAATTAAGTATGAAAGGAGTAAGAATCCCAGCTATAGCATCATTCACAAAGTGTTAAAACAAGTGTAAACCCACAGGAGCCTCAGAAAAAATAGGTATAGCTGGGGGAAAAAAGATACGTAAATGGCATAGTGTTGTTGATACGCAAGGCAATCTGATCCATATCGCGGTTCATAAGGCTAATACGCATGACACAGGTGCTGGGTGCAGAGTTTTTTAGGAAGCTTTGCGAAAATATCCTACATTAAAGGAAGTTTGAGCAGATGCTGGATATAGAAAACCCATGGAGGAATTTGTAAGAAATATATTGAATAAAACTATAGCAATCTCAGAGCGTTATATCTCAAGGATGGGCTATACTTGCTAAAGCGTTGGATTACCGAAAGAACATTTGCATGGCTAAATCCTTTTCGAAGGTTAGCTAAATCATGAATACAGGTTACAAAAATCAAAATAATTTTATTTCTCCATCAATTTATCCCTAAAATTTACGCGTTATAGATAGATTGATTTTTTACTACAAGGTTTTTATAAAAATTTTTTTAGCACATCTCATAAGAATTATTGCCTCCTAACAATCTTCTGTCCCCCTTAAAAAGGAGTTTCAATCTTATCTGAAATTTTACTATCGATAACTTTTGTTATACAGGCGTCAGACCAAACGTTTAGAGAAGTCTCTATCATGTCTATGATACTGTAAAATGGTAAAATGAGCCCTAAAATCTCTATTGAAA
>NZ_BAUP01000110.1:0-3976 GCF_000648275.1 Holospora elegans E1
ATACTGATGGTCCTTACTTACTAACTCTTCTAAACTTACCATTGTTATTTGCGTGCTCGACACTTCTTTCACCTTGCCTTGATTTTTTCCTTCTTATACCAAAAATTACCTTATCTCGCAACTCTCCCTTTATAGTTTCCAAAGAGGTCTATTGTGCTTAGAAGCGCTGGTAAATTTTATAAGATCATGGATATATCTTTGCTTATTTATGCGCACATAATATGAAATGGTCATAATTTTTAAGTTTCAGAAAAAGACTATTGAAGCCAAGTAAATAGCGCCCAGAAAATTTAAAAACGTTTGATCATAAAATATTGCAATGACGCGGTATTGCTTTATGTTTAGCAAAAAAAATCTCGATCTAATTACGAGATTTAATAAAAATTATTTATCATAATATTAATGCTTTAAACTGTTCTTTGCAGAAGAAATCACAGCCTTTCGACTTTTTTTAAGTTTTTTCCACATATGCTTTACCGGCAAGTACTTCATCCCCTCACTTCAGATTATAGTCTTGACTTTTTTTCAAGTGAAAAGTAGTAAGATTGGCCAATGGGGTTTTCTCGGGAATCATAGATTGCATAGATCTTAGCTCAGAACGGTTTTCTGTCTTTTTTAGTTCAACTGTGTTGATGGGCGCATACAATCGTTCACTGGCTAAGATTTTAAAAGCGCTTTTCCACGCGCGTTTTTGACTCCAACGGGAGCAGACAACTTAAAATATCCAAAGGCCAAATCTCTCCACAAGACCTCTGTGTGATGACAATACAAAGCATCTTCCTACATCCCCCTTTTTTTAGACAACATATCCTTTGTCCTACCTCACTGATCATCTTGCACCGCATAACGTCTCATTTAATACACTTAATTTAGGATGAGCCTGATTTCTTTTACTAAAATTTACACAAAACTATTCGTATTTTACGTATACTTTTTTCAAAAGTTTATTATCTCCCCCCTCCCCAAAAGAATCAAGTAAAAAAAATCTCTTTCTTTTGTTATCCGATGATTACAAAACCTTAATTTTTTATTTAATTGTCCTACGTGAGTTTCCAACGTCAAAGTTTCCACTTCTCTATTGTAACTCCAAATTCCCTTTAACAGTTCTTCCTTACTAATTTTTTCTTGGTATCGATGAAGAAAATAAAGAAGGATTTTGTACTCTTTTTCTCTTAATAGAAAATTTTTTCTTTTCGTAAAAATAATATTATGGTAAAAAGAAAAATCTTCTAGTACATATCCAACTCTTTCTTGAAACACTTTCAGGTTTCCTAAAAAAACCAAAAAAAATTCTGGCAACAAATAAAATTTTTTTACAAAAACCCAATCCTCAAAAACACAATGATCATTCACAGTGTACATACACGCCAAAGCTGACTTTTCTTCCCAAAATTTTTTCAACTGTTCTTCTGTTTCACAAAATAAAAGAATAATCTCAGAGCAGCTTTGCTGAATAATTTCTTCCCACAATCTGTACCAAGAAGCATCTCCGTAACACAAAATTCTTTGCTTTACGATACGAATCATAAAAATCAATCAATGTCTTGAACTTCAATAGATTCAAGCGCCAATTTCAAATGTTTACCAGCACGAAATACAGGAACAAGAACTGAAGGAACGGTAACCGAAGCCCCAGTTTTAGGATTGCGAGCAACCATCTCTGGACGCAATCTTGCCAAAAACGACCCAAACCCTGTCAATCGTACGGAATTTCCTTCTTTCAATGTCTCTGTCACGACTTCTAAAAACTGATCTAGAACTTGATTTACTGTTCCCTTATTAATTCCACTTTTCGAAGCTATCTTAGCAACAAGATCGATTTTGGTCACTCCCGTTTTCATTATCATCCTCCAAGATAAAATTTGCCATAATTTAAAATTTTACTTTCAACCCAGATAAAACTGCAGCAGCAGAATTACTTGGAGTTGTGGGAAAAGGAAGCTTTGTTAACGCCGCACCAGCCGTTCCCATATAAGGCCAAGCAGGATTAGACATTTTGTAACTAATAGCCACTTCCAAAAAACACTCTACTCCTTCTACTAAAGCGCGATCTCCAGACAAAACCCATGCACTTCCCTTAGCTTTTATAGAATCACCTTCTTGATTTGGTTGAATAAACCCAGTGTGAGACCCTGTCCTTAAATACCCCAAAGAAACTCCCCACTGATTCTTCAACACATACCCAAGCCCCGCATTAAAAGTATAGCTCTTTCCGCAAGCGCTAGAAGAATACATCATGGTAGGAAGCTTTTCTTTCCCACCAATATCTGTAGTAAGAGAAGGCGTTAAACTTGGTAAGTCATTCTTCAAAAATCCAGAACGCCCATTATAAATATATTCAACCCCCAAACACCACGGACCATAATGCGTATTCATTGCCAAGTCCCAGCTGTTATTACTGTAAATACTCAAGAGCGGCTGCTGCGGAATAGCAGGACGTGTTTTTCCATGTATACGAACGAAAGACAATGCAACGCCAAACAACTCTTTTTCCAAAGAATATCGAACAGACTGAGCAAAACTGTTCATGTCAAAAGATGCCTTTAACGGATCCTTACTATTAAAAGCGGTGTTCATCTTTGCTTCTCCAACCATAGAAGTATTAGGAGCATAAGAAAGCCCAAACTGAACAGCTCCAAATCGTTTAATATCTCCAAAATTTGGAGAAAAGAAAACAATTTTTGTCGAAACCCCCGTATCCCCCTTCATACTTGGAAACATAAAAACTCCCGTCGTAGGATTCAAGAATCTGCTCATGGCTCCGTCTGTTCCACCGGTCCCCCTGAAAAAAGAAACTGGACCTGCCACAGCACGATTCTCTATTCCTTTCGTGTTACCCAAAACTATAGTTCCGTAAAACGTATCTATCTCTGCAGCTATTTCACGAACTGACTGCTTATTATCTGGATCTCCTGTAAACGCGATAAAAACCGCGAATGTTCCTTCATCAGAAAAAAACGGCTGCTCTGCTCTTACCATAAATTGAGAGTTGTTAACGTTCAACTGACTTTTGGCCACGTGAGAATAAATTTTCTCTCCGTTCCCAAATAACCCCGAAAGATTAAACACACTCCCCGACCCAGGTGGAGTAAAAAGAACAGTATAATCTGTTTTATTTTGTCCCAATGTCATGGTAAAACTTGCTTTTCCAGAAAGCAACAAAGAAAAACCTCCCTTTTCCTTACCAGAAAAACCTTTATTAGAGCTAACAGAAGCAGCCGCTCCTCCCATCCATTGCCGCTCCAGCCTCTTTACATTTGAAGAAGCCGGATTTTCCGTCAGCGCAAACAAAGGCATCGACATAACCCAAAAGTACAAAAAAGAAAAAACCCATGGCAAGTATGGAACATTTCTAAATTATTTAAAGATTTATAACACGCCCAAAGTCAACGTGTCAAGAAAAATTTTTAGCATATTATGCAAATATTTTTTATTTTCCTTAAGCAACCGTCTCCCTTAATGCGCAATATAAAATTACAGAAAAAATGCATTCGTTGACTTTTTCTTATTCCCTACCGTTATCAAGAATCATTAAGTTCATCATTCATAAATTCTTCGAGATATTTTTTCTTGTATTTAAGCGATTCCCATATAAAATTTGATGATTCCACAAACTTGAAATTAAGAGCGATATTTGTAGTTTTTTATAGCTTTTCCTTAGATATATTAATTTAGGTTGAATTAGGTGTAATTTTTTTGTTACAATAAAAGGAAGATGACAAAGAGCTACAGCAACGATTTAAGACAAAAGGTAATAGAATATTTAGATGAGGGAAACGGGTATACTCATGCTGAATGAAATTGTTTAAAAGTTTAATTTTATGTGTTAATAATTTTTCTTATGCAAAAATTTCTGACAGAAGAAGATCGTGTTACGTTAAGAACCAACGCGTAGAGGATAGGATTAAGACAGTTTTGTTATCCAACAAAGGGTGGCGCTCGTCAAATTGCTAAGGCTCTTCTGATTGACGATCGT
>NZ_BAUP01000109.1:0-11040 GCF_000648275.1 Holospora elegans E1
GCAAGAGTATAGTATGCTGTATTTTTTCGACCAAACCTGAAACACCATCGCCATGAATCTTGTCGACCGCGCCAATGACAACTTTTAACGCATTAGTCCAACACTTTCAGTTTGATTTAGTATATACCAAATTTCAATGCTCTATTCGACGCTATTTCGTGATTCCTCAAAGTATCTAATTCAACCTAAAATACTATATGAGAATTTCTATCTTTACGGAGCGATTGAATCAGCTACAGGGAAGAATTTTAATTTAATTATGTCGCATGTTCAGCATGCATGAATACATATTTGTCTGAGCTAGCCAAAGTATTTGTAAATGATAATGCCAAATTCCATTGCTCATTACTAAATGAACAGAGATACATACATTTGATGAAGAGCGTATGGTATTTATAATAAAAAATTATAAGGATAAAGAATGGCTTGTGTGTCAAAAATAAATAGAAGATTATGCTGTTGAATTTGCACCACAAAGTTTAAAACGGATTGGAAAAGATGCTTTGTTTGGGAGATAAATTGCAGGCTGTAATCTCAGATAAAAAAAAACGGGATCAGTAAAGTAGCCGAAGTATATGATAGGAAGGTTCACGCAGCAACTACACATGATACTGTTGCGGGATGCAAGGTAGGTTTGATAAGGCAGGTGCAAAATACTCATCGCTTCAATGCGTATGCGCAGATGCTGGTTATCGTAAACGTTCGAAGAGTTTGTTCAAAACATATTGAAGAAGACTGTAGAGATTTCGGCACGTATTACACAGGGCTGGGCAATTTTAGCGAAAAGATGGGGGTAGAGAGAACATGCTAAATCATTCTAGGCGATTGAGCAAGGAGTACGAAATAGGCGCTCAACCGGCAAAACACAACGTTATGATCCCCTATTCAATGCTACTGATTCTTCTGTTGGCTTAACTGTAAAGATAGGTTCTTATACTCGTCTATTATTTCATATCAACTCAGAATTGTTCAATAAGCTTTTTTGCTATTGATCGTAACATCTTTGTTAATGGCCTATTCCCCCAATGAAAACAATCTTTTATTTGATTAGATTAAAAATGATTAGATTAAAAAATTTTTAAAGTACTGTTTTGCTTGCTCCTTATCATTCTGACAATCTAAAATATTGAATAAGAGTTTCGTTTCTTCATAAGAAAAGGGGATCTACGGAAAATGCACTTCATTTTATTAAAAATTTAAAATTTTTTCCGATCTTAAAGCCATGATTGTATTTCCTATCTTTTTTACACAACCTATGATAGGATAGCTAGTAGTTTTTCTTGATCTAAAAGATTATACACAATGAAGATCGTTGATATTCGTAATGCGTTCTTAGATAATTTCCAATCTTTGGGGCACTGCATAGTTCCTTCTTCTGGGCTTGTGCCAGAAAATGATCCCTCGCTACTTTTTACTACCGCAGGAATGGTTCAGTTTAAAGATATTTTGATAGGAAAAGAAAAAAGATCTTATAAAACTGCAGCAACTTGTCAAAAATGCGTTCGAGCTGGAGGAAAACATAACGATCTAGAACAAGTAGGGCACACTGCACGCCATCATACCTTTTTCGAAATGTTAGGAAATTTTTCTTTTTCTGAATATTTCAAAGAACATGCTATTGAATATGCTTGGAATTTTCTTACTAAACGTTTAAAAATTCCTAAAGAAAAACTTTACGTTACTGTATATCACACAGATTTTGAAGCAGCTCAATTATGGAAAAAGTAGCTGATCTTTCAGACTCTCGCATTTTATTTATCAGTAGCCAAGATAATTTTTGGGCCATGGGAGACACAGGCCCCTGCGGGCCATGTTCGGAGATATTTTTTGATCACGGAGCCCATATCCAAGGAGGATTGCCCGGAACAGCTCAGCAAGATGGAGATCGTTTTGTAGAGTTGTGGAATCTTGTATTTATGCAATTTGAACGAACTCCCCAAGGAGACATTCCTTTAAAAAATCCTTGTATTGATACCGGAATGGGACTAGAACGTATTGCAGCAGTTATGCAAGGAGTTCATGATAACTTTCACACTGATGCACTGTATCATCTTGTAAAGGCATCAAAATCTTTATGTTCTGGTTCTTCTTGTAAAGCTTTTTCTGTGGAAAATCTTCCCCATCGTGTTATGGCAGATCACGTGCGCAGTGCAAGCTTTTTGATATCAGATGGGATTTTGCCTTCTCATGAAGGAAGAGGATACGTCTTGCGCCGTATTATTCGTCGCGCTTTACGCTTTGGTTCTTATATCAATGCGCCTTTGGATCATCTGTCAGATCTCGTTCCGTGTTTGCTTCAAAGTATGGGAGAAACTTATCCAGAGCTCGTACGTGCACAAGCATTGATACAAAAAACTTTATTTCATGAAGCAGAAAGATTTGAGAATATTTTGGCTCAAGGGATTCGCTTGATAGAAACAAGCAAACTTCATGTTCAAGATGGAATATTTCCTGGGGAAAAAGCATTTCAGCTTTACGATACCTATGGGATTCCCATAGATCTTATACAAGATATTTTGTCTGATGAAGGAATTGTTGTTGATCATGAAGGCTTTGAACAATACTTAGAAGTACAAAAAGCTTCTTCTCGTCAGCATAGTCTTGGTAATCAAGGGAAGACTTTTTATGACAAGGAAACTGAAAACTTTTGGAATGCAATAACTAAAGGACGCAATCCCAGCGGATTTTGTGGCTATCATGCACTGGAACACAACGATACGATTCAGCTTATTTTAGATCCTAGTGAAAAAACTCCTTTAGTAGAGCTCAGAAAAACTGGATGCATTGTAACACAAACCACTCCATTTTACGCAGAATCCGGAGGGCAAATCGGAGATAAAGGGTGGATCAAAGGTCCAAGTGGGATTATGGAAGTAACCCATACCGAAAAACACAATCACGTATTCGTTCATCACGGAACAATGCAACAAGGTGTATTAAAAGAAGGAGATTCTGTTATTTTAACAGTAGATTCTGCCTATCGAAAAAAGGTTCAAAGCAATCATTCTGCTACGCATTTGCTGCATAGTGCATTAAGAAGTATTTTAGGACAACACGTTTCGCAAAAAGGTTCTTTGGTGACTCCAGAGCGACTGCGTTTTGATTTTTCGCATCCGGCTGCAGTGTCTGAAGAAGAGTTATGTCAAATTGAAGCTTGGGTAAATGACAAGATATGGGAAAATCTTCCGGTTAAATTCGCAGTTATGCCTCAAGAAGCTGCTTTGAAAGCAGGAGCCATGGCACTGTTTGGAGAAAAATACGCACAAGAAGTTCGTGTCGTTTCCATAGGGAAATTAGACTCTCTTTCTTCTATAGAGCTATGCGGAGGAACCCATGTAGAGCATACGGGGGAAATTGGGCTTTTCAAAATTTTACAAGAAAGCAGTATTGGCTCAGGGGTGCGACGTATTGAAGCTGTCACACAACAAGAAGCATTTAAGTATGTTCAAACATTATTTTCAGAACAAAAAAAAATGATGCGATTGCTTAAGGCCTCACCACAAGATTTTGAGGAAAAAGTCCGACGCTTGGTGACAAGTTCTAAGCAGCTTCCTTCTGTTTCTTATGAAGTAGAGCGCCTTCATCACTCTGGTGGAGTATTGTGGTGGGGAGCGCTGCAAGGAAGCGATCCCAAATCCGTAAAATCCTGGATTGATAAGCTGAAGACGGAAAAAGAATTCGATGTGGGAATATTTTGGCTTAATTTTCAAGACAAGCACAGTGTCTATATAGCTGTTAGAGAAGATCGGGCCAGAACACACAGTGCTTTAGCTTTGTTAAAAGAACTGTACACTCTTTTAAATATAGACGCCCAAGGCGGGGGGTATGAAACTTTAGCACAAGGAAAGTGGCAAAAAAATATCTGTAAAATTAAAGCAATTGAACACTTGATAGTACAATTATAGTAATTTAGCTTGAAAGTGGGGCAGAGTGATGCTATTTTTAACAGAAAATGACAAAGAAACAAAACAGCTTCGATCTAAGGGAGTGAGTAATAGAAATATTAAACTTGGTAACGATCAAAAAACGATATCCTAAACATTTAAAGTTAGTAAAAGCAGTGTAAGTAGAGGGGGAATAAGATACAAAAAAGAAGGAATACTTATACTCATGCTGAATGAAATTGTTTAAAAGTTTAATTTTATGTGTTAATAATTTTTTTATGCAAAGATTTTTGAAAGAAGAAGATCGTGTTGTGTTAAGAACGCAGCATCAGCAAGAAAAGAACCGACGCGTAGAAGATAGGATTAAGACTGTTTTATTATCCGATAAAAGGTTGAGCTCGTTAAATTGTTGAGGTTTTTCTGATTGACGATCAGTTGTCATGTAGAGGAGTATAAGGAGGATCAAAAGTTAATGGTGTCAAGCGGGGGATCTGTGAGCAAGCTGAATATT
This sequence comes from Holospora elegans E1, assembly GCF_000648275.1. Lineage (NCBI taxonomy): Bacteria > Pseudomonadati > Pseudomonadota > Alphaproteobacteria > Holosporales > Holosporaceae > Holospora > Holospora elegans. Next base: position 4,396 of record NZ_BAUP01000109.1, read on the forward strand.
TCACAAACAGCAAAACTTATCGCGCATTTGGAAGGCCACAACGTATATGAAGTGAGCGATATCTGCGGCTCATGTTCTTGAACCCTATGGCTGCACGCCCATAATTTTTCATTTAAAATCCAGCGGTATGGCACGCAAAGGTAGATCCGGCCAAGCGGGAAGCTTTTATTCAACGGTTATGACAACACCGCCGGAGAATGAACTCATCCTGTTTGGTGATAACGTGTCCCCCACCATGGCAACGAAAATCACCTGTTAGGCACCCCCGTTGCCACGACGGCCTACGCGCATGAACCTGATGGGAGTGACTGCACATGCGCCTTACGGTGGCGTCCTTAAAAACCTTGAAGACGTTTTTTGATCAGCTGAAAGACGCTTATCCAAAGGCGACTAACGTTCACCTGATCTTTGATCAAGGACCCTACAAGCAAAGACACCCAAAAGCAGCAAAAGAAAGGGGGATTAAGGTGCATTATTTACCCTTCCCTACAAGCCCAAATCTGCCCCCCATCTTCAGGCTAAATGACTATACTATAAAAAAAATGAAAATTTTGTGTTTAGGTTTGAAATATTTATAGTTGATGCATTGCAAAACATGTTAAAAAGATTTATTTTTGTGTTTTGTGTGCGCGCTATGAATACAGCAGAAAGTTCTATACTGGATAAAACATTAAAAGCAAAAATCCCCCTTATTATAGAAAAATATAAAACTTTAAAAAAAATATCTTAGAAAATAAAGAAGATGAGAATGAGTTTCATTACCTCTTAGTAGATATTACAGATCGCTTTGTTGATTATAAAAAAAAGAAGAGTTATACGAAAAGTAGCACAAGAATTAATCTCGCAAAATTCAATAGACCTCTTTGGAAATGATACAAAAAATAAAATCGAAAAAAATATCATCTATCTGATGGAAACGTATGTGAAATACGAGCAAATCAAAGAGTTGGAGAAGGAAAATTTCGGATATTAACCGGAGTTAAGAAAGCTACATTCCATAAAATGGTAGAGGTCCCAAAATAAAAAGAAATAAGGAAGAAAGATACAAGACTTGGATACGCTATATCTTTGATCTATTCTTGATACTGACTTCGCTTTTCTTTTCCTGCTTCCACGTACGAAAAGTCTTTTTTTTATAGCTATTTTTTAACCAGTAACCGATTGTAAAAATACTCACCCCAAATTCTTGAGCAGCTTTTTTCAAGGTCATATCTTGGTTTTTTTTGACGTACGCTTCAAGCTCCTCTAAGTCAATCTTTTTTTCTGAGTCATCACGCCTTTTAGGAAAATAACTGCCTTCTTGTCTGTATTTTCTATGCCAATTTTCTATGCCACCTGCCTATCGCTGATACACTTATTTTAAATAGGTGCGATGCTTCAATATATCCGCCCCCCCTCATCTAAATATTCTATTTCTCTTTGTCTTAAATCGTTGGTGTAGCTCTTTGTCATTTTCTTTTTATTGTAACAAAAAATTACACCTAATTCAACCTCAATTAACTATATCTAGAGAAAAAACATCAAGACTCTGTCTTGGATCTCAAGCTTATACTTATGTCTAGGACGTTGATAACGTCCTATCACTCGTCTTTTCCACAGAGAACAAATTATTTGCTGACGATTTTCTAAAATAATATAAGGAGTCAGGCCAAACAAACGTCAAATGTTCTTGAATGTTTCTGAATGTTTGCGTATATTAGCGAAACGGAAACTTACTTTAGATGGGTAATCCCCATACTTTCTTATAAAATTTACATAAAATCATACTTACGCAGCTAGTTTGTTGTTTACTTATCACCTTCTCCTTTATTCTGATTTACAGCAATACCTTGATAAGGAAATGTTAAATTTTATCGATGCTTTCTAAACTAAATGATTTTCTCTATTTTACTATGCAAGAGGATTCATTTTAATATGAAGGAATATCTGCAAAGTTAAAACCTGTGTTCACAGTTAAGCCAACAGACGAATCAGTAGCATTGAATGGGGAATCATAATGTTGTGTTTTGCCGATTGAACGCCTATTTCATAATCGGGCAATCACCTAAAATGATTTAGCAAACTCCCTATCCCCCATCTTTTCGCTAAAATTTCCCGCCCGACGTAATACGTGCCGAAATCTCTAAGGTCTTCTTCAATGTTTTGAATAACTCTTCGAACATTTTACGAGAACCAGCATCTGCGCATACGCCTTTAATCGATGGATATTTTACACCCGCCTTGTCAAATACCTTGCATCCCGCAACAGTATCATGTGTAGTTGCCGCGTGAGCCTTCACATGAAAAATATCTGGGTATCCGTGACACTATGGCGTTTACGCTCTTGGACCTTTTCCCCCCCATCAATCCCTTGATTTACAGATTTTTCCGTTGTTTTTGCACTTTGTAAGTTAATTAGACTGTAGGTTGGATTGTTTCGTCCATTGTTTATCCGGATTTTTTCCATAAGATCCCTTATCATTTTCTTCCAAATTTAGCTTTGTCTTTCTTGCATATAAAATCTGTGCACACTTTTCCATGGAGGCGGTAAAAAGCGCTACTGACAGCCCGTCTTTATGGAATAAAACACCCCGTTCGTAAGCGTTCTCACGTTTTTTACCATAATTCCCTGTATCAAAATGAGATTTTATTTAATCTCCTTTGTGTGGAACTCAAATCTCTCGGATAGGGCATGTCATTTCCCTTCTAACCAAGCTTTTTATCAGATCTTATTTAAATTGTGAAGACAGGTTTTTAGAATTTAGATTTAAAACTAACAATTGATATTTTTTTCTATTCTAGTCTTGCGACCTTCTTTAAAAAATTTGTCTCCACTTTTATGCATAAATGTATATAAGGAATTTTACTTCTTTTTGATTTTGATCTGCTTATATATATCTGTTGAAAAAAGTTTTTGGTATGTAATGAAAAAAATATTATTTTGTTTTTTATTTGGAATGTGTGCTATTAAAGGTTTTGCAAAAGTGTCCCCAGAAGAAATTGTAGAAATGTTTGAACAAAATCCAGAAATGTTCAATGTTTTAGCTCAAATGAGCTACCATTACGGAGCAGGAAAAAACCAAGGAGTCGATTCAGAAGAAGAAATTTTAAAAAAATCATTACAAAATATAGAGCTAGATTCTATTCCAAGCATTCCTTTAACAGAAACAGAAAACACCTCTAAGGTTGAAAATTCTGTTATTGCTTTTGTTTCTCCTTACTGTCCTCACTGCCGTTCTTTAATTAAAAACTTGATTCAACTAGAAAAAGAAAAATTTTTTGGAAACCACACAGACGTTCGTATTGTTTATGCCCCTACGAATTCTGCTTCGCACTGCGCTATAAAGGCTTTAATGGCAGCACATAAAATAAAAAAGAATGACGGTCTCGAAAAAACATTAGGGATTATTGATACACGCTTTAATCCTGTAGAAGCGTTGGATTGGCCCAAACTATTTGCGCAGCATCACCCTGAAATTTCGGAAAAATCTTTTTCTGAAATTATGAATTGTCCAGAAGTAGAACATCACTCGAAAAAATGTGCCCAATACATCTCAAAACTTAATATGGAAAGTTTTCCAGTAATTGCTTTGTGCAAAAAAAGTTCTAAAAAACACAAAAAAGAATTAAAAGATATTATTTTAGGAAATCCTAGCCATATTGGATTGCTAAGCCAAGCCCTAAGAGTAAAACTAAGCATAAAATGATAGAAAATTAAAGGAAAAGTCCTGAATTTTTTTGTTTCTATATTGAATTTTTTCTAACTCTTTGGCAATCCTTTTTTATTCTACACCTACACGATTTTAAAAAAATACTGATTGCCAAATATTTAAGGTTTTATCACTAAAATAAGTGTAAAGAATTTAAACACTTATTCTTACTTCTTTCATGTGCTTGCCGAAAAGACACAAGCACATGAATAAAAAGTTAATTTATAGCTTAGAAAAAAGCTGAATAGTTTCAGTAACACGGATACTTTAGAAAAAGCTACTTCCTAAAAATCCATGCCACCGCCCATACCGCCGCCCATGCCGCCACCCATTGCAGGTTTCTCCTTTTCAGGGATTTGAGCAATAATAACGTCTGTGGTATTAAGCAATCCAGAAACAGATCCTGCATTTTGCAAAGCTGTCCTTGCTACTTTAGTAGGATCAATAATACCCGCTTCTATCATGTCCACATATCGATCATGACGCGCATCGTACCCAATGTTTACGTTAGAAGCTTTCAAGACCTCAGATACTACAACTCCCCCTTCTTTACCAGCATTGTGAGCAATTTGACGACAAGGAGCAGAAAGTGCAGCCTTCACCGCATTAATACCGCAAACGAAATCTCGCCCACGTTCTTGAATTTCTGCGCTCTTAATCGCATCTTCTAGAGACTTTACACAGCGTAAGAATGCAGTTCCACCCCCTGGGATAATTCCTTCTTCTACAGCAGCTTTTGTTGCATGCATTGCATCTTCGACGCGATCTTTACGTTCCTTTAACTCTACTTCTGTAGCACCTCCCACACGAATGACTGCTACGCCACCAGACAGTTTGGCCAAACGCTCTTGAAGCTTTTCTCTATCGTAATCAGAAGTAGCGTCATTAATTTCTGATCGAATCTTATCACATCGTTCTTTAACAGAAGAACGCACCGGCCCGTTGACAATCACTGTAGTATTGTCTTTTTCGATTACAACATTATCTGCTCTTCCAAGATCTTCTATTCGAACGTCTTCTAACCGCATTCCCACTTCAGAGCTGACAACATACCCATTAGTTAACACTGCAATATCGCCCAGCATAGCTTTTCTACGGTCTCCAAATCCAGGAGACTTAACCGCTGCCACTTTAAGAACACCACGAATCTTGTTTACCACCAGCATAGCCAAGGCTTCCCCTTCAACATCTTCTGCGATAATCAAAAGACTTGCGGATTCTTTTGCACTTTTTTCTAATACAGGAAGCAAAGACTGAGCACTGCTAATTTTTCCATCGTATAATAAAATATAACATCGCTCTAATTCTGCCACGCCCTTGTCTTGTCGAGTAATGAAGTAGGGAGAGATGTATCCACGATCAAACTGCATACCTGGGACAACATCTAGCTCAGTTTTGAAAGACTTTGCTTCTTCTACGGTTATAACACCATCAGAACCAACTTTTTCCATAGCTTGTGCGATCATATCGCCAATTTCCGCATCACCATTAGCGGAAACTGTTGCAACTTGCGCAATTTTTTCATAATTTCCTTTTACAGACGTAGAAAGATCTTTTAATTTTTCCACGACTACTTCAACAGCGTAATCAATTCCAGAGCGAAGCTCCATAGAGTTCATTCCGGCAGAAGTTCCCTTGAATGCTTCACTGTAAATGCTTCGAGCAAGAACAGTAGCTGTCGTAGTTCCATCCCCAACCATATCTGCAGTTTTTGAAGCAACGCTTTTTACTAACTGAGCAGCTAAATTTTCATAACGATCTTCTAACTCTACATGCTTTGCCACCGTCACACCGTCTTTTGTGACTCTAGGATCACCAAAAGACTGCTCAATTAATACATTACGTCCATTAGGCCCTAAAGTAACTTGGACACAATTGGCAAGCTTGATAACTCCGCTAAGTAAAGATTCTCCAACTTTTGATCCAAATGCAATCTGTTTTACTGACATATGCTTCCTCCTTTTACGCTACAATACCAAACACATCGGATTCCTTCATCACAATGTGGTCTTCACCAGCTAATTTAACTTCTGTACCAGACCATTTTCCAAACAGGATGCGATCTCCCACCTTTATTTCTAGGGGCATAAGATTTCCTTGTGCATCCCTTGCACCTGGTCCCACTGCAATTACGGTACCTTCAATAGGTTTTTCCTTTGCGGTATCGGGAATTAAGATTCCTCCTGCAGTTTTTTCTTCCGCTTCTGCACGCTTTACAAGAATACGGTCTCCTAAAGGTTTAAATTTAGTCATGAGTTCCTCCATATTTGTTTACCGATATAGAAAATTAGCAGTCACGGTAACGGAGTGCTAATTACAGTTTTTATCCTAACACACACGAACTATTAATGCAAGAGGAAAAATAGAAAAAGTATGCTTTTTTAAAGGATTGTTTCCAAGGCGTTTTTCGCGTTAAATTGAGCGGTTGCACATTAATGAATAAAAAACAATTACACTTTATTTTATTTGAATGTTTTTTTAATAAAACATTTTTTTATTGTTATTTAAACCATACTCCCCCTCACTTTTTTGAAGGGTCTTTAAAAGACCCGAAAGATAGACTATTTTATTAAAAACAAACAACAATGTTTAATGCAAATGAACCTCTCATCCTTAATAAACAAGATAAAAAAATATTAGCTTTTCACAATTCCCGCGCAGAGACTTTTAAAACCTTCGTACTTAGTATGATCGATCAGCGAAAGGTTCAGCATCCTGCGCTGATCCACAAGATGAACTCTCCAGCTTCAATAAAATCCAAGCTTGAACGCATCAGGCGTTTTTTTAAAAGGACAAGGAATTGATTCTGGACTCTTCTCAAAAGCCTTAATATCAAGCATTTGGGAGCCAGTTCCTAAAATGCATTTAATGCTCGATGGCACCAATTGGAAGGTTGGAACGCAGAATATCAATTGCCTCGTACTAGCTGTTAGAGTTGGAAAGATTACATTTCCTT
>NZ_BAUP01000108.1:0-6426 GCF_000648275.1 Holospora elegans E1
AGTATTTCAAACAAAACGACTCTTATATTGGCGGAGTAGATGTTGGAAATTTTTCATCTTATTATTATTGGAAAAGTAAGACCCTTTTTCTATACGTCCGATTTTATCATGAACAATTTAAAAAAATTTAAGTACTTATCGTGAAAATTTTTTTAATATTTCTTATGTTCGATACAAAACTTCTGGCAATGCGGATATTTCTACTTGGGAAAGGGGGGTCGGACCGACCCTAGCTTGCGGTTCTGCAGCGTGTGCAGCACTTGTGGCTTTAAGGAAGATTTACCCCATATCACAAGTGAGGCTTTATTTTCCAGGAGGCCCCATCAGTGTTTTCTATTGTGAAAAAAAAGGGTACGAGCACAAAGCGTCTTCTGTGTACGAACGATGTGTTTGTGGGGGGGGGTAGTGAGATAGGATCAAGGATCTTTTACCTGGAAAACCAGGGGAGCGTTACAGCAAAAGATAGCCTCCTGTTTGTGAAGGCTGTTTTATACCGTCACCGTGCAGGAATTTCGTTTCCGGAGAGGTTTGGCGATTTTAAAGCTATTTATCACCCGCTTTACGAGGTAGAGCCAAAAGGGGGGATGGAACAGAGTATTTGAGACGCCGAAAAAAGACGACAAAACGACTGCGCGATGATCGATTTCACGATTGCGCGTGCCAACTAACACAGTGCTGGCTCTAAAAAAGACGAAAACCAAGCTATTGGATGATTCGCTGGGAATTTAAGCGCTCAGAACCTATCTTCACAGTTAAGCCAACCGACGAATCAGTAGCATTGAATGGGAGATCATAACGTCGTGTTTTTCCGATTGAACGTCTATTTCATACTCCTTGGCTAATCACCTAAAATGATTTAGCCAGTCAATCAAATGTTCTCTTCCCCCCCCCTTTCGCTAAAATTGCCCAATCTGGCCGTAATACGTGCCGAAATTTCTAAGGTCTTTTTCAACATATTTTGAACAAACTCTTCAAACGTTTTACAAGAACCAGTATCTGCGCATATGCCTTTAATCGATAGATATTTTACACCCGCCTTGTCAAAACCTTGCATCTCGCAACAGTATCATGTGTAGTTGCTGCGTGAGCCTTCACATGAAAAATATGTACTAGGGTATCCGTGACACAATCCCTTGATTTATAGCTTTGTCCGTTGTTTTGCACTTTGTAAGTTAATTAGACTGTAGGGTGGATTGTCTCGTCCATTGTTTATCCGGCTTTTTTCCACAAGATCTCTTATCATTTTTTTCCAAATTCCGCTTTGTATTGCTTGCATGTAAAACCTGTACACACTTTTCCATGGAAGAATATTCTTGCAGCAAAAGCGTCACTGATAGCCCGTCTTTAGGGGATAAAACACCCTGTTAGTAAGTGCTCTCTTACGTTTTTTACCACAATTTTCTGTATCAAAATGAGATTTATTAAATCTCTGTTGTGTGTCACTCAAATCTCTCGGATAGGGCATGTCATTTCATTTACCTTCTAACTAAGCTTTGTATCAGATTTTATTTAAATTGTGAAGACAGGTTCTAAGTTTCGCTTAAGTATTTGTTTTTTAAACTTGAAATTTTCAAATTTCTCTTAACCAGTTAAAATAATTTTTTTTAAGTAAAAATAAATAAAATTTTATGTATTTTTTAATTGACAAAAATAATTAATTTTTTATTATAAAAAAATGATTTAGTAAGGGGGTAAGGAAGTATGGTTCATACGCTTTCCACAGTTTCTTTTCAAGGAATCCAGGCTTTATTGGTGGAAGTTCAAGTTCAATTTGTTTCCGGAAGTCTTCCAGGGCTGAACATTGTTGGGCTTCCAGATAGGGCAGTGAACGAGTCCAAAGAGCGGGTACGTTCTGCCCTTCAATCTATCGGAATTGGATTTCCTTGTAAGCGAGTTACTATTAACTTGTCTCCTGCAAATATTCTAAAAGAAGGAAGTCATTACGATTTGCCTTTGGTTTTAGGGATGTTAATGGGGCTTGAGATTTTACCTCCAGAGCTTAGAAATACCATCAGCTTGGGGGAACTCAGCCTAGATGGAAGCATTAAACCGGTGGCGGGGGTATTAAGCAGCGCATTGCTGGCAGCATCTTTGGGGCGAACGCTAATTTGTCCTGGAGCGTGTGGGCCAGAAGCACGCTGGGGAGGAGAGCTTTCTATTTTAGCTCCACATCATTTATTAGAGCTAATCAATCATTTTAAAGGTACTCAAGTGCTTTCTACACCGGAACCGATTTTGGATGTTTTGTCTTCCCCCGTGGAGCATTTTGGGTTGATTCATGGGCAAGCTCACACCAAACTGGGGTTGGTGATTAGCGTTTCTGGAGGGCATAATGCATTAATGATTGGTCCACCAGGAACGGGAAAGTCTTTATTGGCAAAAAGCACTATGAGTTTATTAGATCCCTTGACCCCAAAAGAAGCTTTAGAAGTGACTATGATTCATAGTTTATCTGGAGTTTTAAAAGAGGGAAAGGGATTGATGCGTCAACGTCCTTTTCGTTCTCCCCATCATTCTGCTTCTATGGCTTCTATGGTGGGGGGAGGCTTAAGAGGAACCCCCGGGGAAATTTCTATGGCGCATCAAGGAATTTTGTTTTTAGATGAGCTTCCTGAATTTTCAAGAAGTGTTCTAGATGCTTTAAGGCAATCTATGGAAACACGACAAGCGGTTGTGTCTCGTGCTAATTATCATGTAACGTATCCTGCAAATTTTCAGCTTATTTCTGCTATGAACCCCTGTAAATGTGGATACTTAGGAAAAAGCTCAAAAGAATGTCGTCAAGCTCCTGAATGTGGCACTCGGTATCAACAAAATATTTCAGGTCCTCTTTTAGACCGTATCGATTTGTTTATGAACGTTTCAGAAGTGGATTTCAAAAATTTTCCAGAAGCAACGGTTCTTGATAATTTAGACTATACTCGTGCACTTATTCGTCGCGCGCAAGATCGTCAAAGGATTCGCTATCAGGGGAAAGATTTTCAGTGTAATGCTCTATGTCCATCAGATTTATTAGATCAAGCCTTAAACATGAACAAGCATTCTAAAGATATATTATTGAAAGCTGCAAATCTATTTGATTTTTCTATGAGAGGATTCTATCGTGTTGCCAAAGTTGCGCAAACCATTTCAGATTTAGAGCAAGCAGAAGAAATTTTACCAAGCCACATGACTCAAGCGTTAAGTTATCGTGTCGAGCAAAGTCCGAAAAGGCGATAGTTGAGGTTTTTAAGCAAATGTGGGATAATCAAGGAAATAAAGTGTGTTGAAGGTTATGTTAAGTCATGGTGTACGTATCTAAATTCAAAATAGCATGGCTGATGCTTTTAGTATGCGTCAGTTTGATGTTGGTGTTACCTAGCTTTGTTTCTTCCAAGTTTATTCCTAAATGGATACCGCATAAAAAGATTGTTTTAGGTCTTGATTTACAAGGAGGGGTTCATTTAGTTCTAGAAGCGCAAACTAAGGATTTGTTTAAAGATCAAAGCAATCAATACGCTTCAAGATTAAAAAAAGCCTTTTTAAAGGCTAAGGTAGGGTATAAAAATTTACATTTTGATGAAAATACGATTTCTTTTGAACTTCAATCTTTAGAAAAAATGAAAGATATGGAAAAAATTGCAGATAGCGTTTTGGGTAAAGATATGGAACGTTCTGTGAAAGATAAAAAAATTAGCTTTTCCTACAGCAATAGTCTGCGAAAAAACCTTCAGCAACAGGCATTGAATAGAAGTGTTGAAGTTATTCGGAAGCGAATAGATGAAACAGGAACTGTAGAGCCATTAATTCAAATTCAAGGGGATCGCAGTATTGTTTTACAAATTCCAGGATCTCAAGATCCAGAGCAGGTTAAAAATCGGTTAAATAAAACAGGGAAATTAAATTTCTATTGGGTAACAGAAGAAAAGTCTTCTAATACTTGGGAATGCAAGGATAGAGAGGGGCGGGGATATCGGCTGGATAAGGAAATCGTTTTGACAGGTGAAGATGTTGCAAGTGCAAAAGCAGATTACCACGTATCTGAAGATGGACAAAATCGGCCTTGCGTTTCTTTGATGCTTACTTCTCAGGGAAGCAACCAATTTTCTGAACTTACTCGACAAACTGGAAAAATTTTGGCTATTGTCTTGGATCGTACAGTTTTAAGTGCTCCTAAAATTCAATCTCATATCCCCAATGGTCAAGCAGTTATAACAGGAAGTCAAAGTTTAGAAGAGTGTCAAGAATTGGCTAGTATGATTCGTTCTGGATCTTTACCGGTGGCGTTGACTGTTTTAGAAGAAAAGGTTGTGGGGCCGGGAATGGGATCAGATTCTATTCAAAAAGGAATTTTTGCAACAATCGTGGCAATCGGAGCGGTGGCGCTTTTAATGTGGTTTTTCTACGGATGGTTTGGAACTTTTGCAGTGATAGCTGTGGCTTTCAATTTGTTATTTTTGATGGCGATTTTGATTTCTATGAATGCAACGCTTACTCTTCCAGGGATTGCAGGAATGTCTATCACTGTTGGGATGGCGGTGGATGCCAACGTGCTGGTGAATGAGCGCATCAAAGAAGAGTTATTTTTGGGGCGTAAGCTTTTGCCGGCAATTGATTCGGGGTATAGAAGAGCAATGAATTCCGTCGTGGATTCCAATCTAACAACGCTGATAGCTGTAGCTTTATTGTTTGGGTTTGGAAGCGGTCCTGTAAGGGGATTTGCAGTTACTATGGCTATTGGAATTGTTACTTCTATGTTTACAGCAGTTTCTATGACGCGTACTATGGTAAGTTTTTGGCTTCAAAAATTTCCATCGCGATCCATACTGATTTAAGGGGGGGTATTATGGCGCTTTTTTCTTTTTCTCGTTTATCTTTGCCGTTTTCTTTAACAAGACACTTGTGGTTTCCCATCACGCTGTTGTTAAGTGTTATGATTCTTATGATGGGGTCGTTGTTGTATAAAGGGTTAAATTGGGGAATTGATTTCAAGGGAGGTATTTTGTTGGAGGTGCGTTTTTCTCGTCTTCCCGATTTGGAAAAAGTACGTCGATTTGTTCAACAGTCAGATAATTTTGGTAAAGAGGCAACCATTCAGCAGTATGGAGATGCAAAGAGGCCAATGATTTTAATTCGTGCTGCAGAAAAAAAATAGACATTCCTTCTATTCAAAAGCGTTTTCAGACGGCGCTTAAAGACTCAGTGGTTTTTGAAAAGTACGATCATGTAGGGGCTAAGTTAGGAAAAGAGCTTATGAAGGCCAGCACATGGGCGTTGTTATTTGCATTGTTTGGGATAGGGGGGTATATTTGGATTCGTTTTGATTGGATGTTTTCTGTTGCTAGCTGGATTGCTCTTGCTTACGATTGTTCTGCATTAATACTATTTTTTTCACTTTTTTATCAAGAAATTGGTGAAGGGGCCATGGTGGCTTTTCTAGTCACAGCGGGGTATTCTGTAAATGATACGGTGATTGTTTTCGATAGAATTCGGGAAAATAGAGGCTATAAAAAGAATTTAAGTTGTGCAGAGTTGGTGGATTTAAGCATCAATGAGACGCTTTCTCGTACAGTCCTAACTTCCATGACGACGCTTGCCGCGCTTTTGGTTCTTTATATTTTGGGGGGAAGCGTTATAGCAACCTACAGCCTTCCCATGATTATAGGTATTGCTTCTGGAACGATTTCCTCTATTTTAATCGCTGCCCCTGTTTTCTATCTATTGTCTCAGTTTGATAGAAAGAAAAGAGCAGAAGGCTTTTGACACAAGTATGTTTAAGATTGAACAACTGCAATAGGACGTAGGTGGTTCTATTACAAGGGGAAAAGATTAAGGAAGTTTTATTATCCGACAAAGGGTTGGAGCTCGTTAAATTGTTGAGGCTCTTCTGATTGACGATCAGTCGTCATGTAGAGGAGTATAAGGAATATCAAAGGTTTAATGGTGTTAAGCGGGGACTCTGTGAGTAAGCTGAATGTTTCACAAACAGCAAAATTTATCGTACATTTGGAAAGCTACGACGTATATGAAAGCGATATCTGCGCTTCATGTTCTTGAACCCTATGGCTAGGTATGACGTTGTGGCTGTGCGCCCATAATTTTTCATTTAAAAAGCTAGCGGCACGGCACGCAAAGGCAGATCCAGCCAAGCAGGAATCGTTTATTCATTATTACAAGACGGTGATGACAATACCGCATAAGTGTTGAAAGTGTCAAAATAAATGTTTAACAGCATTGAAATCCCCTCCTGAAATAATAATTAATGTTTTAATAAAAGATTTCTTTAGATCTCATGTAAATTGAAATAATGGAATTTTGAAGCCCTGCAGTTTCTTTCTAGCCTTGTATATTAAAAATAATAAAGCTGTAATCAGAATCATATAAATATACACTTTCATACCATTTAAAGAATGACTCAAAAAATGCTTATATCCAAGATTTTGTTTG
>NZ_BAUP01000107.1:0-12964 GCF_000648275.1 Holospora elegans E1
AGATGCATTATTTGCTCTCCCAGCCCTAACTTGAACCTCATCGAAGAATGAACATGTGCGCAATACTCGAGTTTTCGTCTCTGCCAAAGAGTTTTGCAATAGTATACTGCATTTTTTCTACCAAACCGCATCTGAAGAGTTTTAAAACTAAAAAATGTAGCACTAAGCAGATATCAATTTTTTACCGTCTTGACTATGAAAAACTCTCATGGCATAATTATGCTCGATCCCCTGGTGGCGAAACTGGTTAGACGCGGTAGACTCAAAATCTACTGCCTGTACGGGCATGAGAGTTCGACTCTCTCCTAGGGGACGCGAGATTTTTTGTTTTTACATTAAACGAGTTCTTATACAGTTTTTGGGTAAAGAGTTAAGAGATGAGCAAACACGGTTGGGTGAACGTTTGGAAGCACCCTGGTACTGTATGTACGCGTATTGATCGTTCCATTAAGCGATGGCTTGAGAGTAATGTAAAAGTTGGACATGCAGGAACGTTAGATCCTTTTGCAGAAGGGGTTCTTCCGGTAGCTTTTGGTTGTGCCACACGTCTTATTCCTTTTATTTTGAGGTTTCCGAAAACTTATCGTTTTACTTGTGTCTGGGGAACAGCCACGGATACTCAAGATCCCACTGGAGTTGTGATTGGTGAATCTTCGGTGCGCCCCACTTATGAGGCGGTAGAAAAAGTATTGCCTAGTTTTATTGGTTCTTCTCTTCAAAAACCTTCTTTGTATTCTGCAGTTAAGGTTAATGGAACTCCCGCTTATGCTTTGGCTCGCAAGGGGTGTACCTTCGATCTTCCTTCAAAGCTTATCACAATTCATAGCCTTAGTTTACTGACATTGTGTTCAGATTACGATGGAAAAAGTATTGAAATTGAAATGTCGTGTGCTAGCGGAACCTATGTACGAGCGTTTGCCAGAGATTTAGCGGAAAATCTGGGAACTCTTGCTTACGTGTCCAAGTTGGTTCGAACCTCTGTAGGGCCTTTTTCTCAGGAAACAGCAATAGGTGTTGATGAGTTAACGCAAAAATGCTACCACGAGGCGTTGAATTGGGTTTGTCCTATAATTTACGGATTAGAGTTTCCAGTAATAGATGTGAATCAAGCACAAAAGACACAACTGTGGAATGGGCTTCCTCTTTCTTTAAATTTACCGTTTTTTTCTGATTTTTGGATTTGTAAATATCAAGAAAAGATGATATGTTTAGCTAAAGAGAAGGCAGGCAGCCTTGTTCCGTATCGTTGTTTTGTGGATATGTAATACTGGTATTAAGGAAGTTTGCAAAAAGATATTTTTTAAGTTAATAGGGGGTATAATTAATGGCTTTGTCTTATGAAAAGAAGAAAAAAATTATAGAAGCTTTTGAAAAAAAAGCTGGGGATACGGGGTGTCCAGAGGTACAGATTGCACTATGTACTGCTAGAATTTTTGAAATTTCTGAACACTTAAAGCAGCATAAAAATGATGTAAGCAGTCGTCGCGGTCTTGAAGGGCAACGCAGCTCTAGAAGACGTTTGTTGGACTATTTAAAGAAAGAAGATGAAGCGCGATATAAAGCTGTTCTTTCGGCCTTGGAGTTGCGTCGGTGATAACGGAATCCCCTTTTTTTAATATTGTTTCAAAAGAGATAGAGTGGGCGGGTGCTCCTCTTACGTTGGAAGTTGGGCGTATTGCCCGACGTGCCTTGGGAGCAGTAACAGTTTATCATAGAGATACCGTCATATTGTGTACGGTGTGTGCAGGAAAGGAGGTATCTTTTGGAGGAGGGGTTCCGCTTTCTGTATACTATCAAGAAAAATTTTCTTCAGCAGGACGTATTCCTGGTGGATTTGTTAAGCGTGAAGGTAAGCCTTCCGAGTATGAGACCTTAGTTTCTAGGTACATCGATCGCATGTTAAGGCCTTCTTTTTTAAAGGGCTTTTCTCATGAGGTGCAGGTTGTGTGCACGGTGCTTAGCTATGATACGGAAACAGATCCTGGAGTATTGTCTATGATAGGTGCTTCTGCTGCAGTGGCAATTTCTGGGCTGCCTATACAAGAAATTTCTTCAGGAGTTCGTGTTGGGTACAAAAATGGACAATTCACACTGAATACTCCTAACGAAAATTTCGATGTGTTAATGGGGGCAACGCCTTCTGGTCCTTCTATGATAGAATGTCAAGCGACCTCGTGCACAGAAGAGTTTATTTTAGAAGCTTTGAGATTTGGGCATCAAGCACTTCATCCTGTTTTTGAGGGGATTCATTGGCTTAAAGATAATGTAAAATCTCCTCATCATTCTCACAAATCTTCAAAACCTGAGGAATTTGATTTTCCAAACGAACTTCAAGAAGAGCTAGATAATGCGTGTCAGGTGATATTGCCTGAAGGTCGTCATCTTCATCTTGAAAAAATTTTGTCTGCTTGGAAAACGCTGTGTGAAGAGCATGGAAAAATCTCTTTAGAGCATGCCGAGAGTTATTTTTATGAAAAATGGAAAAAAACTGCACGAACTTATATTATCGAAAAACAAAAACGCCTAGATGGAAGACGGTGGGATGAAATTCGACCGATTTTTTGTGAAGTTGGTTTGTTGCCAAGGTGTCATGGAAGTGCTTTGTTTACACGAGGTCATACCCAGGCTTTAGTAACGGTTACATTAGGAAGTCGTCAAGACGACAGTCAGATGATAGAGCGTCTTTCTGGGATAGAGCGAGAGTATTTCATGCTTCACTATAGCTTTCCTCCTTACGCGGTTGGTGAGGTTGGAAAAATGTTTGCTCCAGGACGAAGGGAGATCGGTCACGGACGTTTGGCACAAAAAGCTCTTGTGAATTTGCTTCCTAAAGATTTGAGTTGCACTGTGCGTCTTGCATCAGAGATCACTGAATCTTACGGGTCTTCGTCTATGGCAACTGTTTGCGGTGCTTCTATTGCTTTAATGGATGCGGGAATTCGGTTAAAGGCACCTGTGGCAGGAATTGCTATGGGATTGATTTCTAAAAATTCTTCCGTAGAAGAAGACGTTGTTTTGTGGGATATTTCTGGAACTGAAGATTTTCTAGGAGATATGGATTTTAAAGTTGCAGGTACCGAACAAGGGATTACAGCGCTTCAAGTAGATCTAAAAATCAATACATTAAGTTTTGGCGTTATAGAGCGAACGTTGGCTCAAGCAAAAATAGGTCGCCTACACATTTTAAAAACTATGGAAGAGCAAACAATTAGTGTTCCAAGGGACAGTGTAAGCATTTACGCTCCTCGGGTGAGTCGTATTAAAATTCCCGTAGATAAAATTAGGGACCTTGTGGGACCTGGAGGAAAAAACATCAAGCATCTGTGCGATATTAGTCAATCCAAGATTGATATCGGTGAAGATGGTCAGGTAAGTATTTTTTCTTATCGTGCTGAAGATGCCGAGTGCGCCTTAAAAGCTATAAAAAATTTAACTCAAGGGCCGATAGTGGGCAACGTTTACGACGGTGTTGTTAAGAAGTTACTAGATTTTGGTGCTTTTGTAAATTTTGGATTTCCTCAAGATGGATTGGTCCATGTTACTGAGATTTTAGCAGGAAAACGATTAACGCATCCTTCTGAGCAGCTTAAAGAAGGTCAATCCGTGCAAGTGCGCGTGCTGGATATAGATAAAAGTGGAAAGGTGCAGTTAAGCATCCGTCAAGCCTAGTGTGGTAAAGTAATGAAAGAAAGTTATTTAAAAAAAGCACTTCTTATTGATAGATCTTTTAACGGTGAAGAAACGCGAGTAGCAGTTGTTAAGGACGGAATTTTAGAAGAATTCGATCATGAAATTTCTTTTAAACGTTTAAAAAAAGGAAATGTATATTTGGCGCAAGTAACTCGGGTAGAAGCAGCTTTACAGGCTGCTTTTTTAGAGTTTGGAGATAAAAAACAAGGATTTTTAGCGTTTTCAGAAATCCATCCAGGATACTATCAGCACAAAGGATCATCAGAAAACAAAAATGGAACAGAAGAAGTAAACAATTCAAACGGAACAGAACTGCAAGAGGGATCAGAAAATTCAGACTCGTTATTAAAAAAACCAGTACAAGAGGAAGCAGATGGAATAAAAGCTCCTCGCCCTAAACCCTTCACGTTACGTATTCAAGACGTCATAAAAAAGGGACAGATTATGTTGGTGCAGGTAGTCAAAGACGCTCGGGGCAATAAAGGAGCCGCTCTAACAACTTATCTTTCTTTTGCTGGACGTTTTGTTGTATTTATGCCAAATAGTCCAGGAGAAGTTAAAGTATCTAGAAAGATCACTGATAAAGTTGAGCGTAAGCATTTGACAGAAATGTCTGAAAATCTAGAAATCTCAGAAGGAATGAGTGTTATTTTGCGTACTGCCGGGTTGGGGCGTACTGAAAAAGAACTTAAGCGAGATTATGATCGATTGATTCGAGTATGGAAAAAAATAGAAGAGTTATCAAAAAATGCCAAAGAAGTTCCTGCGTTGTTATGCGAAGAAAATGATTTAATTTACCGTGCCTTTCGGGATTTTTATAGTAACGATATTGAAGAAATCTGGGTAGATGACAAAGAAAGTTTTAAAAAAGCTCAAAGTATCATGAAGATTTTTATGCCTGCACACAGAAAGCGAGTTAAGTTGTATCAAGAAACAGAGTGTACACTGTTTGAAAAATATGCATTGGAAGATATGATCAGCAATTTGTATCAGCCTCATGTTGCACTTCCTTCTGGGGGATATTTGATTATCAATCAAACTGAAGCGCTTGTTTCCATCGATGTGAATTCAGGAAAATCTATCAGAGAGCGTGCCATGGAAGAAACTGCATTAAAAACTAATTTAGAGGCAGCTCAAGCCATTGGAAGACAGTTAAGACTAAGAGATTTATCTGGATTAATCGTTATTGATTTTATCGATATGCCCTTGCATCGGTATGGGCAAGTAGAAAAATTTTTAGAAGAGGCATTAAAAGCAGATAGGGCACGTATCCAGTTGGGAAAAATTAGCCAGTTTGGATTATTAGAAATGTCTCGTCAAAGACTACGGCAGGGCTTGTTTGAAAGCATTTCAAAACCGTGTCATTTATGTCATGGCAATGGATATATTTTGTCAGATAACGCTTTAGCGATGAGAGTATTAAGAAATATGGCGCGTCAAGCGTCTCTTGCGTCTTCTTCTAGTCAGTTAACGGTAGAAGTTTCTATGGAAATCGGACATGTTCTTATTAATCAGTACCGAAGATACATAACAGAATTAGAAAACAATATGGGCATTTCTATAAATTTACAGATGCAGTCAGAAAGAAAATTCGATTCTGTTGATATGTGTATCACGCCAAAACTTAATGAAGTCTCTCTTTTGGCTTCTGGTTCTTGTGAAATTTCAGATACGGAAAAAGTAGAAGAAAAATCAAAAGAACCTCTTTTTCTTTCAGCAGATGGGGAAAATACTGAAAAAGTAGAAAAAGAAAACAAAAAAGTTGAACTCCCTTTACAAGATAGTGTAGATTCTGAAGGTTCTGTTGCTGTTTTGGAGCCCACTCTTGAAAAGATACGTTCCGTTAAAAAAACTAAAAGGTTTTGTCGTAAAAAATCTGTTCCGCAGGACCTAAAAATAAAAGAAAAAGTGAGCATCGAAGAAAGTTCTTCTGTGAATATTCCTAGTGAAGAGGGGCTTGAGCAGTTTACACCTGCTTCCCAAGACGATTTGACATTAACCGCTGTTGATCAGTCTGATTGCAGCGCTGAGAAAAGTGAAGTGAAGCAAGAAAACGCAAATCCTGGGTTAATGGAAATGGCAAAAGCATTGGAAGTAAAAGCATTAAAGCGACGTTATCGTCGTCGTCGTATTTTCTTGAAGGAAAAAGTTTCAGAAGTTAATGGGGGAGAGTATTCTTGAGTATCCCAGTATAAAATAATTTTTTCAAATAAAGACTAAAAAATGCTTAAATATTTTGATATTGTAAGCATTTTTTTTTGTAATAAATTATGTTGGATGCAGGATAATTTTATAGCTATGCCGTGTCCTCAATTAAGCCAAAGGGCGATTGAAGCCAAGTGAATAGAGCCAAGAAAATTTACGGACGTTTTGTCATAGCGCGGGACAATGGTGCGGTATACTTTGAGTTTAGAAAAAAAATCTTGATCAAATGACGGGATGTATAAAGATATAGAATACACAACATAAAATAGTTATGGTAAGTTATTTATAAACAATTTCAAGTTGGCATTGGTACTGTTATAAAGTGGGGTAAAAAAACAGAGTCCCAATTGACCAGAAATACCCTTTTCACAAGATGTTAAGAACTTTCCAGATTCCTACTGAGCGAGCAAAATTCCTGAATGGCAGTACAAAAATAGGATTGGATATTCTTAGAAGGTCAGGATTTGAAGCTTTTAACTAAATATATTTTTTGTTAGCAATTGGCAAAGGAAGTCTTTTAAAAGTAAAATGATTGTATGTAAATTTTGTGAATGTTCTGATTGCTTTAAAAGTGGTTTTGTTCGAGGGGAAAAGCGGTACAAATGTAAAAAATGTGGAAAAAATTTCACGAGGTGTGCCTGAAAAAGACAAGCTCCAAGCCTTCGTTTTATACGCAAGCGGCCTTTCAATGAACCGAATTGCTCAGCGTTTTGGTGTCAGCGCGACTGCTAGTTTTGAATTAGGCGGGCACCTTGGGAGGCTATGCTTCAAAATTGAGCCAGCCCCAGAAAACAAAGGTATTGTAATGGAAGTCGATGAATTTTTTTATTATTTGAAAAAAGAAGCAAAAAATTGGATTTCTAAAGCTTGAATTTCTAAATCCTATGATCGTGCTGGAAAACGGCTTATCGATTGGGAATTTGGTGATCACTCGGGTCAAACATTCAAACGACTTTTTGAACGATTAAAAAAAATGGAAAATTTTATTTTATTGCGCAGATCATTGAGTAGGTTTTAATAAAATTATTCCAAGCCCCTGCCTCTTTCAGGGAAAAATAAAACCTTTTCCATTGAACAAAATAACGCTCCACACCGCCATTGGTTTGCAAGATTTTGCCCCCCTTGCAAACATACAATCACTTGAAATTCTGGAGGGAACACTGCTTATTTTTTCAGCACTTCATGTTAATAAAGCATTAAAAATTCATCATGCTATCTTTGATTGAAGGTCTCGGATTTATAGATAATAATAAATGTTTTAGGTATAGCTAAAACAGTATAAAAAGATTACGAGAGAAGGAATTGAAATAAGAGATCAATTGAGCAAAGTAATGTTCTTCTTATATGTTTTCCTTGGGCCTATTTTTTCTCAATAGGATTGAGATCTAGAGAATAAGAATGCAATAAAGTAAACTATGCCCTGCATCTTCTAGCATTTTTTGCATATCTTTCCCTTTATGGAAAGTTACATTATACTATTTTCCGATACTATACCAAATCAAATTGAAAGTATTGTACTAATGCGTTGAAAGTTGTCATTGCGGTCGACAAGATCTATGGCGATGTTGTTTCAGGTTTGGTAGAAAAAATGCAGCATATTCTTGCAAAACTATTTGGCAGAGAAAAAAAATCGATTGTTGCGCACATGTTCATTCTTCTCTGGTTGGGGCTAGGGAGGGCACATAACGCACCTCAATCCCCCTTTCTTTTTCTGCTTTTTGGGTGTCTTTGCTTGTGTTATAAGGTCCTTTGATCCAAGATCAGGCAGAACGGCGCCTTTGGATAAGCGTCTTTCAGCTGATCAAAAAGCGTCTTCAATGTTGCTCTATTCAAGGTTTTTAAGGATACCACCGGTCGGGCGCATGTGCGTCACTCCCATCAGGTTCATGCGTGTCATGGGGGTGCCTGACAGGTGATTTTCGTTGCCATGGTGGGGTGCACGCTATCACAAAACAGGACGGTCCGGCGGTGTTGTCATCACCGTTGAATAAAGGCTTCCTGCTTTGCTGCCTTTGTGGACCGTGCCGCTGGCTTTTTAAATGAAAAATTATGGGCGTGCAACGTCTTGCCTTGAATCGTCTACGCAATGCCTCAACATATCACTCACTTTCATGCACGTGGTGGCTTTCCAAATGTGCGATAAGTTCTGCTGTTTGTGAAACGTTCAGCCTGCTTACAGACCCCCCGCTTGACACCATTAACTTTTGATCTTCCTTATAACTCATCTACGATCGTCATTCAGAAGAGCCTTAGCAATTTGACGATAGCTTCACCCTGATAACAAAACTGCCTTAATCCTATCTTCTACGCGTCGGTTCTTTTCTTGCCGATGCTGCGTTCTTAACGCAACACGATCTTCTTCTTTCAGAAATCTTTGCATAAGAAAAATTATTAACAAATAAAATTAAACTTTTAAAATATTTCATTCAGCATGAGTATATGTACTGCTTTGTATTTGTCCATTTAGTATCGGGAAATGGCATTACCTCTGCTATTTATGATATGGAGTTAGTATGATAATTAGTTATGCAGGGGATCTAATATCTAATTTTATTTTTTGAATGCCGACTTCCATTGTTAATTAAAGAATAATCAGGTAATTTGTTTTATTCAAGCAAACAGTTCAGTAACCAAAAAGGTTTTGGCTCTACTGTAGTGATTTATTTAGGGAAAGGCAATGGAACGCTCTGCAAAAGTATTAATAATTGGTGGCGGAATTATTGGGTTGGTAAGTGCTATTCGTCTTGGAAGCAGGGGAATTTCTTGTATTGTTTTAGAAAAAAATCCTTGGGGATATTGGAATCAAGGAATACGTTATTTTGCAGTGGCCCAGGATGTTGTTCAGTGGTTATCGTATCGAAGTATTGTAGATTTAAAAAATTTTTGGACCATTCAAGATGCTGCTATATGCATGAATGATTTTGAAAAAGAAATAAGATTTTCCTCTAAAGAAATGGGATTGTCTCGTTTGGGTGTGATGGTAAAAGAAAGTGTTTTGATGGAGATGCTTATTAAAAATCTTAAAAATTATCCTTGTATTTCTGTTGAGTTCTCTTCAGTTTTGGAACGGATATGGAGTGATAGTTGTTGCGTTTATGTAATGAACGCACAAGGATCTTACTACAAAGGAAAGTGTTGTATTGCTGCAGATGGAAAAAAGTCTTGGGTACGCTCTAAGCTTAACCGAAAAACTTGGTGTTACGATTTTAATCAAATAGCATATTCTGGAGTTATTCGATTTGATGGCGATAGTCACACAGTGTGGGATGTGTTCTTTAAAAATCAATGCGTCGGAATTTTACCTTTTTCTTATAATAAAGCGGCATGCATTTTAATGGGGCCTTCAAAAAAAATGATCCCGTCTCAAGAAGGTGAGCTTTTTTCAACCTTAAATCGAAATCTCCGAGAAAAAATAAATATTTTAGAACTAGAGCAATGGGATGGTCATTATGTCCTAACAGCTGGGCGCTGCAAAGAAGAAACATGCGAATTAGTGCTTTTTTTAGGAGATGCTTTAGAGTGGATGCATCCCTTGATGGGGCAAGGAATGAATTTAGCACTAAGACATGCTTCAAAATGGCTAGATACGCTTCCAGAGGCTTTGAATTCTGGTATAGATCTTAAACAGTGGTTATATAGACATAGGAAAAAAAATTGGAAAGTAGGATTGGGGGTAAATATAGGAGCCATTGCATTGCAAAGTAAACTTCAACTTTTTGCGTGGAAAGGAGTATATTGGGGGATGGTTTTTCCAAAGATTTTCAAACTTTTCTTAGAACAAGTGTGTATTTATGATAAATAATACGAAAAAGTTTTAAGTTTTGTTGAGAGTTGCAAAAACGCAACCCGTGATGAAAAAAGACTTTTATATCAGTATGATGAGAGTATAAAATCAATATTTTTTGTAGAATATCTGTGTGAAAACATAATTGAGTAGTATCGTGAAAAAAAAATTAGGAGTTATTTCGGCACTAGGGTTAGTCTTGGCGTTTAGTGCAAAAGCAGCAGAAGTTGTCCCTTGCTTTACGCCAGGGGTTTATTTTGGTTTGGGGGCAGGGGTTTCTCAGTCTTATAATTGTTTACAAGGTTCTCAAGGATTAAATCTGTTTGGTGTTGGAAACTACGATGAGAGTTTGTCTCCAGGTCTTATAGATGATAAAGACTCTGGTTTGGTAGGGCCACAAAATGCATTTTTTTATGGGACAAATAATATTACTCCTGGTGGATGGTCGGGACCAGGTATGACGGTTCTTCCAGAGCTTGGATATGTGTATAAAGTTCCAAAGAGTAGTTTTACTATGGGGGTCTTTATAAATGGTGGAGCTGCGCAAAGTGCTCAGGATGCTTTAGTTCCTGTTCGTGCTTCATTTACAAGGGACTCAGATACCGGGGATGACGTGGGAGCTGATCGTCTAGAGCACTGCATGCGCGTTGCTAGTAGGGGAACTGTTGGAATTGGTGCAACTTTTGGGTTTGTTAGTAATGCTAATCATTATTATCTTATCATTGGTTGGAATAATACGAAATTTTCTGTTGGCCCTCGGTTTAATCAAATGTATGCGAACGAGTTTCATTTAAAACCGACTGACAAACCGTTTGATTCTACTACCATGGTAAGTGTGAAAAATGCTACAGGAAATATAAATGGAGTTAACTTTGGCTTTGGGTTTGATCGGCAAATTACCACAGGGTTTTCCATGGGGGTGCGTGTGATGGCGTTAAATGCAGGGGGAAGCAAAGGAATAAAGTTGCCTAGTGCGAATTACTATCCTAATGGATTAGCGTACGAGAGGCCAGTTATTACTGTACGTCCTTTTGTTATGGCGGCTACAGTTATGCTAAAGTATGTTTTTTTGCCAAAAAAGAAGTAAACGTGTTAGAAGGTGTAACGTTTTGGGGGGCAGGAGCTTTTTCGGCTGCTCTTGCTTCCTGTATTGTCTCTGAAAAATCAAAAAATATTTTTGTGTGGGGAAGAAAAGATTCTTCTTTTCATCCTCTTTCTTCTTGTTACAACTCTGTTTTTTCTATTGAAGAAGCTGCGAAAAATGGGGATGTCTGGTTTTTTTGTGTTCCTGCACAGTCGTTGAGGTCGTGTTTTGAGCGTATTAAAGAAACTACTTCTGTTCAGCCGCGTATAATCGTTTTGACCTGTAAGGGGATAGAGTCTAACACAGGGGCTTTGATGCCAGAGATTTCAGAGTATTTTTTTCCTGGCGTTCCTAGGGTCGTCTTAGGGGGACCTAATTTTGCTGCAGGGGTAATGAGAAAAGATATTTCTGGAGTAACTCTTGCGACATACTGTCAGCGATCTTTTGGTGAAGTTTTTGAGCTTTTTTCAAGATCTTGTTTGCGTATAGAGTATTACAGTTCAGCCAATGCTGTTAGCGCTTGGGGAGCGTTGAAAAATGTAGCAGCATTAGGATGTGGGCTTTTGGCTCAGGTTGCTTCTGGAGAAAATACTCAATCAACTTATTTGTGTCAGATTTTTTCTCAGGCTATTGAGTGGATTTCTTCTCATGTTTTAGAAAATGGGCATGCAAGTGCATGGACTTACGCAGGTATTGGAGATTTTTTTATGACTTGCACCAGTAAAAGTTCTAGAAATTTTCTTTATGGTAAAAATTTTACTTCTCCTTTGTCTCCGTCTAATCAGTTAGTGGAAGGTTTGGGATCTTTGCAAGGTATTCTTGTGCGAAACAAACAATACCACTTAAGACTAAAATTTGTGGAAGCACTTGAAGAAATTTTTAAAGGAACTATTTGCAAAAACATTTGGTTGTCTAAGTTGTTGAAATAAAAAGTTAATTTTGGTTTTGGATGAAGCGTGGGCTTTTTCTGGGTAGTTATAAGAGCTACTGACGTACAATTTTTTTCTTGTTTATTCTGGATATTTTTTTTAAAATCTTGTTTCTCATCTTTATAGATGTTTGGTATTGGTGTTCTTTAATGAATTTTAGCATATCTGTGAATTTTTCTATTGATTGATATTTTTTCTTCAATAGAACTTTTAGCGCGATATAGCTAAATCATATAAAAGAGTCACAGATAAGTATTGAAGATTTGATCAATCGAACCAATCGAACAATTTGTAGTTCATCGTATATGCTTAGCTTGAGCCTACTTTTTCTCAATAGGATTCAAGTCAGGTGAATAAGGAGGTAAGTACAGTAATGTATGACTATAGCTTTCCAATAATTTTCTGCATTTCTATACCTTTGTGAAAAGAAGCATTGTCCATAACACTCGCACTTTTTGTAGGTAGATTAGGTAGTAAAATCTACTGCACCCAAGATGTAAAAACATCAGTATTGGCTGTTAACAAACCTACTGCATCTAAGGCAGAACCTATTAAGGCTCCTATCACATTTGTTCTTCTTATTGCTTCCCAATAATGACTTCCATAGCACCGTCTTCCCTTGTCATAATAATCGTGTGTTCAGCACACTATAGCAATTTAGGTTGAATTAGGTGTAATTTTTTATTACAATAAAAGGAAAATGACAAAGAGTTACAGCCATACTCCCCCTCACTTTTTTTCAGGTAGTTTAAAAGATCGCTGAAATCAAAGAATAAGAGTTTATCTTTGATCCACCTGAGTCCCCTTGTGTTCTTGTGTAAGGCCCTTTATAGAAGCGTATACAATAGCAACAGCGACAATGGTCATAAGTTTGGAAAGTCTTCCCAAATCTTTCATAGGGGTATTTTCAAGGTTAACCCCTTGCGTTTTCATAGTTCTGAACAGCCGTTCAATGTCCCATCTTTGTTTGTAGGCTTTTATTACCCGGTCTTTATCTTGAGCAAATGACAAGGTACGCATCTTTAATCTTTTTACCTACGATACCCCTAGGATCATCCAGCATGTTACAGATGGCGGCTTTCGTCCGTATTTAGGTGAGTAAAAAAATCCTTCAAAGGCTTTTTAGAGGTGCCGAAGTTGGCCAATGGATTATCTTTTATACGGATAAAAAAAGGGATCTTGTGGTCACACAAATAAGTCAAACAAATAAGTGATCCAATCTTTGCCCACAAATTCGCGATCAGCTGAAAAGGAGAGAATTTTATCGCCCCC
>NZ_BAUP01000106.1:0-2237 GCF_000648275.1 Holospora elegans E1
ATAGAAAAAAGGAAGAAGCTTTAAAGATAGAAGAGGATAGAAAAAAGGAAGAAGCTCTAAAGATAGAAGAGGATAGAAAAAGGGAAAAAAAAAGAAAATCTAGGTTTTAAGCATATAATAAAAGATTTCCCAAAAGAAGAAGCGCAAATCATTGATCCAAAAAAGTCTTCTTCTGCAGAACATAACGCAATTCTGGAAAAAGAAACTGTACCAGGTTCTGAGAATTCTAAAACGGATTCCCAAAAAAAAGTAAGATTTCAAGAAGAAGTACAAATCATTGATCCAAAAAAGTCTTATTCTGAAGAAAACATTGCAGTGAAAAAAATAAAAGAATTTTCTAAAAAATGTTTCTACGCGTTTCCTGATTTAAGAAAATGGGTTCCTCAGCCTGTAAAAAATTTTTCTCAAAATACTTCCTATCGTTATTTAAGCGGAGGAGGAAAAATAGCAGAAAATGTTCTAAATCTTTTTAAGATGTACGTAAAAGTTGCTCAAAACACTGTTTCTGATTTGAATAGTTTAGTAAGCACAGGAGGAAAACTTTCTATAAATGCAGCACTAGGAGGTCCTGGAGCTTTTTTCGGATCTGCAGTTTCTAGTCTTGCTTCCTACGCTATGAATGCTTCCAATCCATTACTTTCAATGGTTAACGTAGCACAATCTTTAGGGGCGCTGGATACGATTGCTAGAACATTTTTGTACGCATTTCAAATGTCTCAAAACTCTTTTGTTAATGTTGTATCAGATCTGGGCAGAAGCCTCTTTACTAAAGAAAAAGTCTTTCAAAATTTATTAAAATCCCCAGAAGTTTACAAATCTATTGTGGACGGATATGTTTTTGAAAAATTTTTTAAAGTTTTTATGAATGCATTGATAGGAATATTTTTAATTCATCATTTAACTACGCAGTATAGTGGAGAACATTCAAATGAATATATTCAGGCATTTCAAAACCTTGGCGAAGCAATAAAAGAGGTCGGAGTTGCGTTGCCAGGAGTTTTATTAGAATTCACAAAAGGAGGCAAGTGGACCGACAAAGCTCATTTTTTGTACAAAGCATTGTTTAACAATGAAGTTGCGTTGAAAAAATTTCAAAAAAGTGTTTTACTTTTGCAAAACGCCTTGCTTCAGACAGCTCAAAAAATGGTAGACTTAGGATCGCAGAACTGGTCTAGTGGAAAATATGAAGCGGTGAAGGTTGTTAGCTCTTGGATTAAAACAGGTTTGTCCAATCTTTCTGTGGCGACTAATTTTCAGTCCAAGAAATTAGACGTGGAAATTGTTATTAATAAAACTTTACGTGATGCTCCAAAGAATCTTAAGGATATTATGTCGTGGGGATTTGAATTGGGAAAATCTTTATTTTATAAAAACAAATAAAAAAATTTGGGCTCTTGCAGATTTTTTAAAAAAAAGAAGATATAGCCGCCAAAGCGTTATCAAATGATTATGATTCAAGATGAAATTTGGGGGATTATTTGATTTTTGGAGTTATGCTTTATGGGGAAAGGCAAAGGAAAAGCTATTTTAAAGAAATTTCAGAGCGTCTTCATTTAGGTATCCCTTTCGTTAATTGAATAAAATTCCTATGCTACAACGTAAAATTTTCTCTACAAAAATAGGAGTGGGTGCGTTAAGAATAAGATGTTAAGGAGTATCCTGGTGCACACTTGTTTTCTATTCGTTTAAAAAACTTCGTTGTTTTGGCATCCATGGCTGAGGTACAAGGGAAAAGCGAGCATTTTTTAACTTAATTCAAGATCTGTGTTGGTTCTTGGCATTAAATACCCGACTTATTCAAAAAAGTTCCAAAAATCAAATAGAAGATTTTACAAGTGAAAAGTCACCGGTGCACTTATCACAGATAGATAGTTTTCGTGTAAAGAATTAAATTAACGAATTATAGTGAAAACTATAGTAATTTAGGTTAAATTAGATATTTTAAAGAGCCACGAAACAACGTCGAATAGAGCATTCAATCCCCCTCTTATTAGCCAAGAATTTCTCTATTGGATTCAAATCAAGAGAGTAAGGAGGTAGAAAAATTATACTACATTTTACAGATTCTATTAATTCTCTACTTTTCTTGGATTTATGAAAAGAGGCATTATCCATAATACCACCTTGACCAAGCTTAGATCCTCGATCAGAAATCTACACAAGCTTGGAATAATACTGTGTCGCAAGATCCCTTAAACCTCATTGGTGCTATCGGCGTGTTATTAACCAAACCGGCA
>NZ_BAUP01000105.1:0-2306 GCF_000648275.1 Holospora elegans E1
CCCCCATCAATCCCTCGATTTACAGCTTTGTCCGTTTTTTTTGCGCTTTGTAAGTCAATTAGACTGTAGGTTGGATTGTCTCGTCCATTGTTTATTCGGCTTTTTTCCACAAAATCCCTTATCATTTTCTCCCAAATTTCGCTTTGTCTTGCTTGCATGTAAACCTGTACACAGTTTTTCATGGAAGGATATTCTTGCGGAAAAAAGTGCTACTGACAGCCCGTCTTTATGGGATAAAACACCCTGTTAGTAAGCACTCTCTTGCGTTTTTTACCATAATCCCCTGTATCAAAATGAAATTTTATTCAATCTCCGTTGTGTGTCACTTAAATCTCTCGGATAGGGCATGTCATTTTCTTTCTAACTAAGCTTTGTATCAGATCTTATTTAAATTGTGAAGACGGGTTCTAAGTAAACAGCACCACTAGAAAAAAGAGAAATCCCTCTATTTTATCTAGAAATTTTTAATTCGTTTTTATAATCGTTTTATTGATAAAATTCTAAACTTTTGTTTATTTAAAAAAACTTGTAAAGACCGTACTATCCCCTATCAGAAAAATTATTATGCTGCAATTTTCGAATAGAAAAAAAGAAATTAGTATCGTTTTCAGAACAAAAAATCCATTTTTTTGGATGAAAAAAAGAATATTTATATCCCTGTTCTGTCCATCCACAGCATCCAAAATCCCGGAACACCTCTTGCAGTTCCTCTGGTTTAATAAAGCGATGCCAACTGTGTGTTCCAGGAGCAACCCATTGAAGAATGTATTCTCCAGCTAAAATCGCTTTAAAATATGAACGCGTCGTCCTGTTAATCGTCGATCCTATAAGATACCCTCCGGGTGCTAACAACGGAATCCAATACTTTATCGTATCGTAAAGGTGATCGACGTGCTCTAAAACTTCCATAAACAACAAAACATCAAAGTAACGATGCTGATTATAAAAATATTCTGGAAACTCATAGGAAATTTGTGCGTGGGAAAAACGCGCGTGAGCACGCGCCTGCCTTAAACTGTCTGCACACACATCAGTACCTGAAACAAGAGCGCCTCTTTTCCAGAGCTCCTCACTAAAAACACCTCCGCCACAGCCAACATCTAAGATCTTTTTCCCATAAAGAGAAAAAAAACTCTCTAAAAACCCAATACGCAAAAAAGATAGTTCATGCAAACACCGAGCAGGACCGGTAGGGTCCCACCAATTTTTAATCATTGATTAAGCCTATCGAATTTTCAAAGCCATTAAAGACGCAATCCCTAACAAACAAGAAATAATCCAAAATCGCATAACAATAGTAGACTCAGACCATCCACGCTTTTCAAAATGATGATGTAAAGGTGCCATCAAAAATATGCGCCGCTTTGTGCGCTTAAAATAAATCACTTGAATCACTACAGAAAATGTTTCAACAACAAAGACTCCTCCCACAATCCCTAACAATAACTCTTGTTTAATAAAAAGAGCAATTGCAGCCAAGGTTCCGCCCAACGCTAAGGCTCCCATATCTCCCATAATAATCATGGCAGGGGGGGCGTTATACCACAAAAACCCCAATCCCGAACCTAGCAATGCAGCGCAACATACTGAAAGCTCTCCTGTCATAGGTACGTGGGGGATTTTTAAATAAGAAGAAAAAATTGAGTGACCAGAAACATAACAAAAAATTCCTAGAACTACACAGGTCACCATCACAGGTCCAATTGCTAATCCGTCTAACCCATCTGTTAAATTAACGGCGTTAGATGCGCCTGTTACCACCAAAGCAGCCCAAAAAGGGTAAAGCCACCCTAAATTAATAACAAAGTTTTTTAAAAACGGCAAATAAACTCCTGTTAATACTGTATCGGTTGTACAATTTAAACGGCACAAAGCCCAAGACGCCCCAAGAGCCCCAAAAATTCCGATAATCACTTGAAATATTATTTTTTTTTTCCACTCAAGCCCGCACTATTTTGGTAAACAATTTTTAATATATCATCTAAAAATCCTAAAAAACTTAAAGATAAAAAAGTAAAAGCACAAAGCCATACATAAGGACTAGACCAATCGCACCACAATATAATACTTCCTAAAAATCCCAATAAAAGCATCCCCCCCCCCATTGTGGGAGTATTCTTTTTATAAAGCAGATGTGTTTCAGGGCCATCAAGACGAATAGGCTGCCCCCCTTTTTGCATATTTTTCATCCAACGAATGAAAGGCTTTCCAACCAAAAATACAATAAAAAAACTGCTCATCAACGCCCCAATAGATCGAAAGGTTAGATAGCGAAATAAGTTGAAAAAAGACGCATAGTAAGTCAT
>NZ_BAUP01000104.1:0-21508 GCF_000648275.1 Holospora elegans E1
ATCAAAATGAGATTTTATTAAATCTCCATTGTGTGTCACTCAAATCCTCTCGGGTAGGGCATGTCATTTACCTTCTAACCAAGCTTTTTATCAGATTGTGAAGACAGGTTCTGAGAAATAAAAGAGCAACACGCTTTGGTGCCTGTAACACATTCACATTGTTTTGAAGCGCGATACCTTCTTTAGACCAGTCAAGCTGTTTCTTGACTCTTTCCTGTTGCTTGATAAAGCAAATAACTTTCTAAAAAATTCTGAATTTGGCCATCTAACACTGCTTTTGTGTTGGAAGTTTCTTGACCCGTCCTTAAATCCTTTACCATCTGGTAAGGCTGCAATACGTAAGAACGAATTTGCTGTCCCCAACTTATTCCTTTTTTTTCCGGTTGTATAGCCGCAGCGTATTCTTCTTTTTCTTTTTTTTCCAAAGCAAACAATTTTGACGCAAGCATCTTTAATGCGGTAGCTTTGTTTCTATGCTGGGATCTATCGTTTTGGCACTGTACCACAATTCCCGTAGGCAAATGTGTAATGCGCACGGCGCTATCAGTCTTATTTACGTGCTGTCCTCCTGCTCCTGAGGCACGATATGTGTCAATGCGAAGATCTTTTTCCTCAATGGGAACAGCTTCTGACTCTTCTAAGACTGGGGAAACAACAACCGAAGCAAAGCTTGTGTGGCGCCTTGCTGCTGCATCAAAGGGAGACAATCTTACTAAACGATGCACTCCGCTTTCTCCTTTAAGCCAACCATAGGGAAACGCTCCTTGGGAAATGGACAAAGTTACCGACTTGATTCCAGCTTCTTCTCCTGAGGTCTCATCAACAACCTCCAGCTTGTACCCGTTTGCTTCACACCAGCGCGTATACATTCGCATTAGCATTGCTGCCCAATCTTGAGCTTCTGTTCCTCCGGCTCCTGATTGTAATGCCAAAAAGCAAGGACGCTCATCCATCTTATCAGTAAAAAATTGTTCAATGCGCAAACATTGAATTTCTTTTTCCAAAGACAGTGCATGAAGATACTGATCAGGCAAAAATTCTGTATCTTGAGTGTCGTGCATGTAACAAACCCAGGTTCTTAGATCATCGATTTCTTGTTCGATGCGGTGCATAAGGTTTTTTTTACGTATCAAAGTTTCTTGCAGTTTTAGCAAGGGAACTGAAATTTTTGGATCGCTCCAAACCTCAGGAAGCTTCAATTTTTCTTCAAGATCTTGAAGCTCTTGCTGCGAGTATGTTTTGTCAAAGAAACCTCCAAACAATCTTTTTTCTTTTTCTATATGACACAATAATTCAGAAATTTGATCTAATGTTGGCATCTGTTTCTCGGTATTCTAATATTGAGGAATTGTATAAAAAAAAAGACAAATTCACAAGCGCTCTTGCGAGCGTTTTTTAAAAAGTATACCATAACGAAGCAAAGAAAAATAATGTAAAATCTTTAATATGAGTATTTTGTGTCAGGCGTTGTATTTAGATTATCAATCAACAACTCCTTGCGATCCTGAGGTGTTAGAAGCGATGATGCCTTATCTGACTCACGATTTTGGAAATCCTCACTCTAGAACGCACTGTTATGGGTGGGTTGCAGAAGAAGGGGTTGAAAAAGCACGAGCTCAAGTTGCAACAGCAATAGGGGCGGATTCGAAAGAAATAGTTTTTACATCTGGAGCTACTGAATCAAATAATTTGGCCATAAAAGGCATTGCCATGTATTTGCGTAGTCAAAATTCTTCTCGTAATACATTTATCACCCTTGCAACGGAACATAAATGTGTTTTAGAAAGTTTTCGATGGCTTCAACGGCAAGGATTTAAAGTAATTTTTCTTTCAGTAAAGCCAGATGGCCTTGTGGATCTTGAGCAATTAGAACATTATCTTGGGCCTGAAACTGCTTTGGTTTCTATTATGGGGGTTAATAATGAAATCGGGGTTATTCAGCCCTTAAAAGAAATTGGTGAACTTTGTAAGAAGTATGGAAGTTTTTTTCACAGTGATGGTGCTCAAGCTTTTGGTCGCATTTCTCTTTCAGTGAAAGATTTAGGGATTCATTTGTTAAGTATTTCTGCTCACAAGATCTATGGTCCAAAGGGAATAGGCGCGCTGTATGTAGAGCGCCGTCCTCTTCGCGTGCGACTTTCTCCATTATTTAGTGGGGGAGGGCAAGAAAGGGGAGTGCGTTCTGGAACGTTACCAACTTTTTTATGTGTAGGTTTGGGAAAATCGGCCGAAAAAGCAGAACAAATGCGTTTGACAGAACAAAAACGGTTGACAGAGCTTCGAGATGAATTTCTAGCGCGTATTCACTATGGGCTTTCAAAAGTTTATCTAAATGGGACCTTAGAAAAACGTGTCCCCGATAATCTGAATTTAAGTTTTGCTGGTGTTGAAGGAGAAGGATTGTTAATGGGAATTAAGCAGTTGGCGCTTTCTTCTGGATCTGCGTGTACTTCTGAGTCATTAGAGCCGTCTTATGTCTTAAAAGCTCTTGGAATATCACAAGATTTGGCTCACACTTCTTTGCGAATAACTTTTGGTCGATATACCGCATTAGATCAAGCATTAAACGCAGCAGATCAGATTATCGTTGCTGTGAAAAAGTTAAGAGAATTAAGCCCGTTGTGGGATATGATTACAGAAGGAATTGATCTAAATACAGTAAAATGGGTAACACACTGATAGAAAGATAAATTAAGGAAAGGAGTATTATGGCGTACAATAAAAAAATACTAGACCATTATGAAAATCCACAAAATGTTGGAGTTTTAGAAGACGGTCCAAACGTAGGAACCGGAATGGTGGGAGCTCCAGCTTGTGGAGATGTTATGAAGCTACAGATTCAAGTAGATGAAAACGGAAAGATAGTTAAAGCGCGATTTAAGGCTTTTGGGTGTGGTTCTGCTATTGCTTCTGCGTCTTATGCTGCCAGTATGTTAGAGGGAATGCAAGTATCAGAAGCCAAAAAAATTTCTAATACTGTCATCGCCAATGAATTGGGATTGCCTCCGGTAAAGCTTCATTGTTCTATGTTGGCACAAGATGCAATTGAAGCTGCGCTTGAGGATCTAAAAAATAAAAAAATAATAAATAACAGTTTAGAAGAGGAGTAAAGAATGAAAAGCGTTGGAATAATCGGGGTAGGACAGATCGGAGGAACTCTTGCCCATATGGTGCTGCAACACAGGATTCCAGTTCGTTTAGGCCTTTATGATGTGAATGAAGATGCGCTTCAAGGAAAAGTTTGGGACCTAGAGGAAGCCAGTATCATTGGAAAATTTGAAGGAAATCTAGAGATTGTTTCTTCTCTTGAAAAGTTTGAATCTTTTGATGTTTTAGTTATCACTGCAGGGCGGTTTAGAACTCCCGGGATGAGCCGAGCTGATCTTTTAAAGGAAAATTCTGAAATTTTACAAAGCATTGCAAAAAAAATAGAAAATTTTAAAGGCGTTGTAGTGATAGTAACAAATCCGGTAGACCTTATGGCGAGATTTTTTTCTGATCTTCACCCCTTACCTTCTTCACGAATTCTGGGGATGGCAGGAGTGTTAGATGAAGGACGTATGGCGTACCATATCAAGGCGTTTTCTGGGTTAAAAGGGCAAAGCGTACGCCCTTGCGTTATAGGTCCGCATTCAGATCGCATGGTCCCTTTACAAGCTATAAAGGTCGGGCCAGGGAATTTGCAAGATATCGTGCAATTTTCCCAAGAGCAGAAAAACAGTATCGATCAGAATACTCGTTTTGGAGGAGGAAGAATTATCGAAAAATTAAAATTAGGGTCAGCCTTTTATGGCCCAGCTTCGGCGTGTTTTCGTATGATTCTAAAACCTTTTGGAGTTACAACAAGAAGTTTTGACTTGCTCTATTCAGATGGGAACAAACGAAATGATTCATGGCATAGAGAAGTAAAATTCTTTTTTGGATGGCCAGTTATTCTGGGGAAAGAAGGAGTAAAAAAAAAGTGAAATCCAGAAATCAATACACAAGAGCTTGGTGATTTTAAAACAGCGCACTGTTAGCACTTCAAAAAGAATATGAAGTAATTTTTTCTGGAGAGGGGGGGGGAGTAAAATAATTTTCTTTAAAATAATGCTTGAAAATTTAAAAATATTTTTAAAACAAATAGTTCTTAGAATTGAAAAAAAGTAGTTAGAATATTAAAGTTTATTAAATAATCTTTTTTGCTCTAGATTTTTGGAAGAGATTCGTGCATCATAGGTACTAAAGTTAAGATTGTTTTTTTATGAAAAATCGACACAATTATGGTTTTTTTTTATTAAAAAATATGCAAAAACATTCTAATAAAGAAAACGCGAAGCCTGGTATTCAAAACTTTATAAAACGTTTGGGAATATTAACAGGTTTTTGCTTGTTTATGATGGGTGAGGCTATTTTTTTAGAAGGATGTAGTGCAAAAAAAACCGTTAATAAGCATAGGCGCCCTTTATCTGCTGTCGTCAAGCCCGTAAAACGCATGAACGTTGATAAGGTTATTTCCGTAAGCGGAAGCGTTAAGGCTAAGTATTCTGCTCCGTTGATTTTTCAATCTTCAGGAATTGTAAAAAATATTTTTGTAAACGCGGGAAGTAAAGTTTCAAAGGATACTTTGTTGATTCAGCTAAGGGATGATCATACAAAAGTTCAAATTCGTTGGGCAAGTGTGCAATTGGCAGGAAAAAAAGCTGACTACAAACGTAGCAAAGAAATGTATGAAAAGAAAATCTGGTCTTATACTCAAGTAGAAAAGGCCCATACAGAAATGGAGTCTGCAAGTCTAGAGTTAGAAAAAGCAAAAGTTAATGACAGCAATATGAAAATTACAGCTCCCTTTACAGGGCATGTTGGTTTTTTTCAGACAAACGGAAAGCAGCTTAGCCCTGGTTCGGCTGTTCAGCAGGGGCAAGAAGTTGGAAGAATTGTTTCTGATGAAACTATTGTGGAATTTGAGTTGTCTGAAATTGATGCAGAACAAGTTAAGGTTGGACAAAAAGTTTTGATTCAAATGGAAGGAGAAGAAATTTTGCCCTTAGCGTCTGTTGTCAACGCTAAAGAACCTTATTCTGATCCTGTATCCCATATGGTAAAGTTTAATGCCAATCTTTCAGAAAAGAAGACTTCTTATCAAGACGGAACTTTTGTTAAGGTGCGTGTAACACTTAAAGATGCGGCTCCTGCATTTTTGGTTCCTGCAGAGGCAGTTATTCCTGATAGTGGTCAGTATGTTGTCTATGTCGTTAAAGATTCTGGAGAAGTATTTAACGATGAAAAAGTTTTCATTGCCAAGGCTATTTCTGTTACACCAGGACCGCAGTTGAATGGGTTGACCAGTATCGGCGAAAAAATACAAGGTATAGAAGAAGGAGATATGGTCATTACAGAGCCTGCAGAAATGGTAAAAGACGGGCTTCCAGTTATACTTGCAAAAGAATAAGGAGTTTTTTATGCAAACCTCACCTTCTCAGTCTTCAGAATCTTCAAGATCCTTTACGGATTTTTTTATTGATCGCCCTGTATTTTCTTGGGTAGTCAACATCATTATGATGCTTCTTGGAATCATCGCATTTTTTCAACTTTCAACACGTCAGTACCCTATTGTAGAACGCCCATCTTTGACTGTACGCGCAACTTTTAATGGTTCTGCGCGCGTTATTGAAGAACAAATTACGAAGTTACTAGAAGAATCTTTTGTTTCATTACAATCTTTGAATAGCATGCGTTCTGAGGTTCAAAAAAATGAAAGTAATACTTGGTTGGTTTTTGAAGAAAATCGTTCTATGGATGCTGCATCTGCTGATGTAAGAGAAATTTTATCTCGTGTTCAAGATAAACTTCCAGAAAATGCAAAAGTATACGTTACAAAGGGTAATTCTAATGCGTTGCCAGTTATGGAGCTTGTAGTTCAAGGAGAAAAGCACGTTCCTTTAACAGAGCTTTATGCTGTGGCTTCTAGAACTTTAAAAGGTTCTATAGAAAGCATTCCTGGTGTTGCAGTAGGGGAAGTCATTGGCGGAAGTGAACTTCAAATGGAAATTATATTGGATCGAGAAAAATTATATTCTTACCATGTTGGAGCTTCTGAATTAAGTCGCCTTATAAAAGAATCCAGCGTAGAGCGAGCATTGGGATACTTAAAGGAAGAAAATCGACAGTTTTCTCTTACAGCGCAAAGCCTGTTGTCGCGCCCAGATGAGTTTTCAGAACTCCTCATTCCTGTGGGAAAAAGCAACCATTACGGGGCAACACGAAAAGTGCGTTTGGGAGATTTGGCAAAAGTTCAATTAGGGCAAGACGAAGAAGAATACAAAGTGTTTTATAACGGAAACCCCGTGGTAGCGCTTCAAGTGATTCCTCAACCTAACAGCAATCCAATTAGCATTTCAAAACTTGTCCACGAAAGGTTAGAGAATATTCAAAAAACTCTTCCAAAAGACATTAAGGTTTATGTGGCGCTTGACAAATCTATTTTTATTAAGCGGTCTATTAACCAAGTATATCGAGCTATTTTTGAATCTATTATTTTGGTTTTGCTGGTAATTTTTGTTTTCTTACGCTCTTTTTCTTCTTCTTTTATACCATTGATTACTATTCCTATTTCTTTGATTAGTACATTTTTCATTATGAGCACCTTGGGGTTCACTATTAACGTACTTTCTCTTCTTGCTATGGTGCTGGCTATTGGGCTTGTGGTGGATGATGCTATTGTAGTGCTGGAAAACGTGTATCGATATTTAGAGCAAGGAAAAAGTCGTTTGGAAGCTGCGCGCTTGGGATGCAGAGAAATTCGTTTCTCGGTTATTGCTATGACGCTTACCTTGGCAGCAGTGTACGCACCGATTTCTTTAATTCCAGGAACCATTGGAAAAATGTTTAAAGAGTTTTCGTTAACTTTGGCGGGAGCGGTGTTAATTTCTGGGGTTGTGGCGTTAACGCTTTCGCCTTCTATGTGTTCCATGATGGTTAACGCACATACCTCATTTAGCTGGAGTCCTTTAGAAAGAGTTTCCAAAGGTATCGATATTTTTCTTGAAAAAATGGAGAATTTTTACGTAAAATGGGTTGCCAGCGCGCTTAATCACATGAAAATTGTGTGGATAGGGGGGGTTGCTTTGTCGTTGTTTTCAGGGTGGGTTTACACAACCCTAAAGAAAGAGCTTATTCCTGCTTCTGATGAAGGGATTTTGCGGGTTCGTATGTTTCCTCCAAGCACTAGAAATTTAAAATTTCTCGAAAAGCTTGCTCTTCCCGTAGACAAAGTATTGCAAGAGGTTCCAGAAGTTAAGAATCGGTTACTTATTATGCATATGGGGGATAGTGTTGGGCGCGTTACGCTTAAACCTTGGGAGCTTCGTTCTCGATCTTGTCAGGATATTGTAAAGGAATTAGATCCTCTTTTTCAAAAACGTATAGCTGGTGCTGAAGTCTATACGGGATGCGTAAATTCTTCCCCGATAGGGAACCGAACGGATAGTGCTGGTGAATTAGAAATGGTGCTTTTGGCTGATAAGTCTTCGGAAGCTCTTCGTACCGAGGGACGTAAATTACGACGGCTATTAAAGGAAATTCCAGGAATAGACTGGGTAGATAATACTGAACTTATGGAGGAAGTGGGGTATAACGTAAAAGTTCATCGAGAAAGAATTTCTCAGTTGGGATTGACTCCAGAAGAAATTTTCGAAACGTTAAGAATCTTTCTTCGCGGAACAAAGGTCTCATATTTTGAAAAAGATAAGCGTATGTACAACGTTATTTTAGAGCTCCCTGATTCTGAAAGGGATTTAGAAAAAATTCCTCACTTTTTCATTAAGGGAAGAGATGCGAAAAATGAAATAGCTATGGTACCGTTAAGAGAACTTGTGTCATTTGAACAAAAGTCTTTGGATTCCATTATTTATCGTACAGATCGAAAGGGATCTTATACGTTGAAAGCGTATTTGAAAAAAGGTGCTTCTGCGTTGTCGGTTTATGAAGATTTTGAAAAACGGGTTCAATTGCCTTCAGATTTTGAACTAAGAACAGAAGGAGAGTTGAAAAACTTGCAAAAAGAATCGGGTCATATTTATATGGTTTTTGTTTTGGCAATTGTTTTTATTTTTTGGTTATGTCAGCTCAATTTGAAAGTTTTTTGTCACCGCTTATCATTATGATTACTGTTCCTCTTGCTCTTGCAGGGGGGGTGTTAACGCTTTCGTTAGTTCTTGGAATCATTAGTATTTACGGACAAATCGGTCTTATTACTTTGATTGGCCTTATTACAAAACACGGGATTCTTTTAGTGGATTTTTCCGATCAGGCACAACGATCGGGGCTTCCTTTAAAAGAGGCTATTTTGCAAGGATGTCGATTAAGATTAAGACCTATTTTAATGACAACGCTGGCTATGGTGTTGGGAGCTATTCCACTGGCGTTTTCTCAGGGCCCTGGGTATGAGGCGCGTCAACAAATTGGATGGGTTATTACTGGGGGAATGACCATAGGAACGTTATTTACTTTGTTTGTTATTCCTTGTGTTTTGTTCTTTTTTATGACAATGAAAGAGAAATTTTACAAAAACAAATAGTAATTGAACGATTTAAATTCAATTTTATTAAGACTTTAGCGAAAAAACAAAAAGTTATAAATTTTTTGTAAAAGTGCTAGATGGAAAGGTAGACAATAATTTCTTTGGGGGGGAATTGAATACATCCCCAAAGCTACTTTTAAAGACAAATCTTCTTCTGGACAGTAAAAGAAAATGTATGCTAGAATTCCATCAAAATGTATTTTTTTATGAGTCTTCATTCGTTAGAGCAGTATTTGGGCGTTATCAATCAGGTCCTTACTTTAGAAGATCTTTATGCGTTAAAGCAAAAGTATTTTGGAAAGCAATCAGAGCTAACTCAAGCCATTAGGCAGCTTTCTGAACTTTGCGCCGAAGAGCGAAAAGAGAAAGGAGAAAAAATTCATCATTTAAAAAAGATGATTTTAGAGGCCTTGGGAAAAAAAGAAGAAGAACTGAAAGAGTATGCTTTAAATCAGAAATTGCTTCAAGAGCGCGTAGATGTTACGTTACCGTGTGCTCCTGTTCGAAAAGGGTTTCTGCATCCTATTTCAGAGGTGCTTTGGGATGCTGTTGAAATTTTTCAGCAGATGGGATTTTCTTGGGTAGATGGTCCTGAAGTTGAAACAAATTTTTATAATTTCGATGCATTAAATGTAACCGAAGGTCATCCAGCACGCGCCGAACAAGATACTTTTTATCTTCCTTATGGAGTGCTTCGCACTCAAACAAGTCCTGTACAAATTCGTTCTATGGAAAAAATGTCTCCTGCCTTAAAAATCATTTCTCCAGGGCGTGTTTATCGTTCTGACCACGATCAAACCCATACTCCTATGTTTCATCAGATCGAAGGTCTTGTGGTATCAAAAGAGGCGAACATGGCAGAGCTAAAGGGGGTTTTACAAGTTTTTTTAGAAAAATTTTTTTCAAAATCTGTTTCTTTACGGTTTCGTCCTAGCTTTTTTCCCTTTACAGAGCCTTCTTGTGAAGTAGATATTGGGTATCGGAAAGAAGATGAAAATATTATTTTAGAAGGGGACAGCCATTGGTTAGAAATTTTGGGATGCGGTATGGTTCATCAGCAAATATTAACACGCTGCAATATTTGTCCACAAACATACCAAGGATACGCCTTTGGTATGGGAGTTGAACGCTTGACTATGCTGCGCTATGGTATTCAAGATATAAGAGAACTTTATAAGAATCATCAAACTTGGCTTTCTAACTTGAGTTTGGGCTATTCTTTAAAATCACTATCAATATCATAAAATAAAAAGCGAAAAATCAGTCAACGGGCAGTAAAAATTTTAATTAGGGTTTTATTTTTAAGATTTTTAAAATTAATACTGCCGGTGACCTTTTTAATTTTTAAATACTTGGATTTTGAAATCAGAAAAATAACAAGTTGCGGTGGGCTAGGTCAAATCTTCTTTTTATTAGCTTTTTAGTTGGGGGGATGTTTTAAAGTTAAGTTTAAGAACCTGTATTCATGAATAAAAAAGTGTGATATAAAAGGCTTGAAGGTGTAGAAGAAGAATTATCTAAGCGATTTAAAAGAGAGAGGGGGGGGAAGAGAAAAAGCATCATTTTGATAGCGGTAATAAAAGCAAATACAAAAGAAAGAGAGTGTTAATGCAGTAGGTTATATAATCAAGAGCGGTTGTCAATGGACGGTACATTCGTTTTATAGATGATATAGAATTAAGGGTGTATGGGAAAAAGTGATGCATGAACTTTGTTAAGACAAGCCGAATTAAGTATGAAAGAAGTAAAAATCCCAGCTATAGTATCATTCACAAAGTGTTAAAACAAGAGTTAACCCCACAGGAGACTCAGAAAAAATAGGTATAGATGGAGGGAAAAAAGATACGTAAACGGCATCATAGTGGTGTTGATAGGCAAGGCAATCTGCTCCATATCACCACGGTTCATAAGGCCAATGACACAGGTGCTG
Organism: Holospora elegans E1; assembly: GCF_000648275.1. NCBI lineage: Bacteria > Pseudomonadati > Pseudomonadota > Alphaproteobacteria > Holosporales > Holosporaceae > Holospora > Holospora elegans. The sequence goes on from NZ_BAUP01000104.1 coordinate 10,491, forward strand.
GGTGCAGAGTTTTTAAGGAAGCGGTGCAAAAAATATCCTAAATTAAAGGGAGTGTGTGCAGATGCGGGATATAGAAACCCCATGGAGGAATTTGTAAGAAACAGTATTGAATAAAACTATAGTAATCTCAGAGCATATATCTCAAGGATGGGCCATACTTCCAAAGTGTTGGATTGTCGAAAGGACATAGGATAGCTAAATCATTTTCGAAGGGTATCTAAAGATTATGAAATTGCCATAGCGACTGCTGAAAACATAAGTATGATAGGCCCATTCCATGATCCTATTAAAGGATAGCTAAATCATGAATACAGGTTCTAAAAGCTGAGAGTTTGAGTTGACCCCACTAAAAAGAAATTTTATAATGATTTGCAAAAGGTGCTGTGGGTCAGATATGTCTTGTGTTTCTTTATTTTTGTATAATCGTTTTTCCCAAAAAAAAGAAGTATTCTCTCCGATTAATCCAGAAAAGATAACTATGTACGTTTGCGGACCGACGGTATATGGGCCAATTCATATAGGAAATGGGCGCTCTATTGTGGTGTTTGATGCATTATTTAGGGTTTTGCGATACCTGTTTCCTGAAGTTGTTTATGTTCGAAATATCACTGACGTAGATGATAAAATCAACGCAGAAGCACAAAAATTGGGAATTCCTATCAACGAGCTTACTAAGAATACCATTGCTCAATTTCATCAAGACATTAATAAACTTCATGTTCTTCCAGTTAGCGTTGAACCCAAGGCCACTTGCCATATTTCCCATATGATTGAAATTATTAAAAAATTATTAGACAAGGGAGTTGCTTACTTATCTAATGGGCATGTGTTATTTGATGTTTTAAAAGATCCTTTCTACGGAAGTCTTTCTGGTGCACATAAAGAAGAAATTTTAGCAGGAGCCCGAGTTGAAGTTGCCCCTTATAAACGCAATCCTCAGGACTTTGTGTTATGGAAACCAGCAATAGAAGACCATGAGTTTTGGCCTTCTCCTTGGGGGAATGGTCGCCCTGGATGGCATACAGAGTGTTCTGCCATGAGCTTGGAATATTTAGGTACGACTTTTGATATTCATGGCGGGGGAGCAGATCTTTTATTTCCGCATCACGAAAATGAAAACGCACAAACTAGAAATGCGTTGGGGGTAGAACATCCTGTAAAACATTGGGTTCATAATGGAATGTTAATGGTTGAAGGGCAAAAAATGTCAAAATCTTTAGGCAATGTTTTGTTGCTTAAGGATGTTTTAGCTCAGTTTCCTGGGTCGGTCGTGCGTTGGGCGCTCCTTTCTTCTCATTATCGTCATACGCTGGATTGGAATTCCTCTTTGTTGCACCAGGCAACTCAGTGTATGGAGCATGTTAATCGAGTTTTAGAACTTCCTTGGGATGGAAAGCATTGCCTGGATGCAGATTTTTTAGCTTATCTGTGTGATGATTTGAATACACCAGGGGCATTGAATGCATTGCACCTTTTAGCAAAACGCGCATTACAAGATCAGAAATGGGTTTCTAGTGTGCATACCTGCGCAAATTTTCTTGGAATTCAAAAAATTTCGTCATCCTTAACGCTAGAGATTTCAAAAGAAATAGAGGATCTTATTAAAGAGAGAACGCAGGCTCGAGAGGAAAAAAACTTCCAACGGGCAGATGAATTAAGACAAAAGTTAGAAGATTTTGGAATTATCATCCAAGATACGCCTCAAGGCACGCTCTGGCAATAAAAAGATATAAGGATTAGTCTTCATGTTCAAAAAAAATTTTAAAGATAGGGGGAGGGGTTCTTTTTGCTTTTTTGGGAGGAAGTTATCTAATCGTGCATTTTGGAGGATTTGTGCTTCCTTCTTCCAAGAAAACTACAATAATTCCACTTCATCCCATTAAATCTTCTAGTGTTGGAGTGTACGTCATAAATCTTGACGCTTCTAAGGCTCGATGGAACCAGATACAAAAGCATCTTTCTAGGTTTTCTTTTTCGGTCCATCGTGTTTCTGGAATTAACGGAAAAATTTATCCCAAATTACGTTACGATGGACGCATTGTCAGTTTAGAAAAATATCGTCAATATTTAAAAGGAAAAGAACCTGGATTAGGAGAAATTGGATGCTATCTTAGTCATCGCAAAGCGCTTATCCGATTTTTGCGCTCTAAGTTTGAATTTGCAATTATTGTGGAAGATGATGTTAGTTTTAAACCTGTCTTTTCTAAAATCATTGATGCATTAGTGGTGTGTAAAAAAAAATGGGATTTATGCAGTTTTGAGCTTCACCCCTTACAAAGTGGTTGGCCTATTTCTGTTCAATCTTTTTCTTTTGGTCCTCATTTGTGTGTCTACCTGAAAGAATCTTGGAGAGCCGGCGCTTACTTAATTAATCGTTGGGCTGCTCGACGCCTTTTGGAAAAATCTCTTCCTATGTGTCTGCCTTGGGATATGTATTATATGCGGTTTTGGGAGTTCAAAGACCCTTTAGGAAAAACAATGAAGTTTATGGGAATAGAGCCTAGATGTGTTTTTCAAACTTTTGGAGATTCAGACATTGAACAAGCAGGACCAAGACAAATAACTCATCCTCACAAGCAACTTAATAAATATCGCTGGACTGGACGTTATTTTTCTTTGTGTAGCCACCTTTCCCGGTTTTTGTACGGATTATCAACCTGGTGGAAGGTTTTTTGGACTAGAAATGAAATAAAAAAATGTTAATCATTTCGGGATCACCTTTACGAAAAGGAAGATCCTTTATTCTTTTTACCAAAGGTTCCCTGCATCAAAAGAAAACGAGTTAGAAAAACCATAAGCATCTGCCAAACTTCCTCGTGTAATATCTGTACTGGCGTAATGCAAGGCATAAGCAGAAACCAAGACGATCGAAACGATTCCAAAAACCCAGAGTAATAATTTTATTGTTGAATCAAATTTCATAAATTTTTTTTTTAGATCTTTATTAAAGAATATCTTATAAATGTAAAAATATTATTAATCATTTTTTTGTGAAAATATTTTTTTTAGAAGTTTTGCGCTTTCTTCGTGCACCATTCCATTTTCTAAAAAAGATTCAAATAAGTCTACAAGAATAGCATGGCTTATTGGCTTTCCAAACTTAACAAGAATATTATATTGAGGAACACTGGAGTTTTTCTTTCTAATCAAAAATAAAGTCGGATTTTCTATTTTAGATATAAATTTTTTTTCTTTTTCTAGTTTAAAAATTTCTTTGCGTAAAGATTTTTTATATTAACAGGGTTCTGATCCACAAAAGACTGAAGAAATCCATCTATATTGGCAGGACATAAGTTTTTTTTACTTTGGTCGCGGGATAAAAACTCTTTCTCATGCCTTGTTTCTTCAAGATATCTTTTTCTGAAAGCTGTGCAAGCGAAGTGAATGCATCAGTATGAAAATCAGAAGAACCACTAAGAGTATCTAGTATTTTTTCCTTCCTCGTATGCTTTATAGCACCCAAATAAACTCTTGTATATTTTTGGAAACTTTTTTAAGAATTTCATAAGTTTCTTTCGGGGTAAGCCCTAAAGCGCGCTCTATGCAAGCAGTATCTTGGAAATCTGTAATTTGCACGTATGGTTCATCGTTATATTCATAAACTTTTGTTAGGGAAGATGATCTATTTTTATCTGCTCTCATTTTTTTTAGAATCTGCCATAGATTTTTCATATCAGATTCGTCTGCAATATCCGAAAGGGTTACTTTGTTTTTTGTAGAAAAAAATGATTTTTTTCTATTGATTTCAAATGTTTTTTGCTCAACGTATTTTTTAGTATCATAGTTATGACTCGTTTTACCGTAACTGCCCCCATTAATCCGAAAAGAAAAATAAATGTTATTTTTTTTTACTTGTTTTAAAAACTGTCATTTTTTTTTATTTTAAAGTTTTACAATAATAATATTAAATTATTTTCATTAAAAAAAGAAAAATTTACTATTTTTCTTCGAATTTAAAAACTCCGTTTCATCTTGCTTCAATACATGCTAGAATGAAAAAAATACGGTTGGGATTGCAATGCTTGTGACACAAAGATTCCTTCTATTCCTGTTACGTCCTTTTAGTGTTATTTTTGTTCTTATAGTACTAATTGGGATTTATTTTCCATCTTTTTCTTCTATGTTTATGATTAATCCTTGGCTTAATGGAGCGATTTTTAGTATCACTTTATTAGGGTTGGGAATTTTGACATTTCAAATGTTTTTTATATACAAAGAGTTTAAATACTTGGAGGTACATCAACCACAAAAACTTAGGATTTTCCCTAATCCTTCTCTTCCATTTAGCTTTCCTATTCTTCAATGGTATCAAAGTGGCATGCATATTGATGTTCAGTTGCCGTTGGCTCAGTGTGAAAAGCGACTTGCTCAACGGCTTAAGTTTGGACAATTTTTAGCAGGGACTTTAGTATTTTCTGGGTTGCTAGGAACGCTTTGGGGGTTATCCCAATCAATTATCGTTATGGCAGATATGTTTCAGAACGTTTTTACCATAGAGCCAGGGAAAGGAGATTTTTTGATGGTAATCAAAGACTATCTTTCTGGGGCGCTATCTAAGATGGGGTTGGCGTTCAGCTCTTCTTTACTTGGGCTTGGGGGATCAGTGCTTGTTCACTTTTTTTTAGTTCAGCTTGGCACGCTTCAAGGTCAATGGTATGACCGAATTGTTCGCTGGGTTCAAGACAGTCTTAATAACAAGGCCAGCACAGAGCTAACGCGCAGAATAGGGCTAGACGAAGCTATCGCGCCAGATGTTATGCTTTCTCTTTTAAATCGAATACTTACCAGTTTAGAGGGATTTTCTGGAACCAACAAGGTGCAGCTTCAACGATGTCAAGATCTGACAGAGTGTTTTCTTTCGTTTAGCACAAAAGTTCAAGATCTTTCTGACTTGATGAAAGCTCAGCACCATATTTTGAATAAATGGGCACAAGAACAAATGAGCAGTAGACACGCACTGGAAATTATGGGAAGTAAATTAGAGGACTTAGGATTTTCTGGAGATGAGGCTACACGTCAGGCATTGACAAAAATAGCAACTTGTTGTGAATTTTTGGCGCGCAATAGTGGTTATGAAAATCCATCCAATACGGTGTCGTGATGACGGTTGTTTTGAAAGAAACTCCCATTATGGCTCAATACGGGAAAATCAAAGCGCAATACCCTGATTGCTTAGTATTTTTCCGTTTGGGAGATTTTTATGAGCTTTTTGATGAAGATGCAAAAATTGCCTCTAAAGTGCTTCAAATTGTTTTAACGGCGCGCCATAAAAATTCTTCCACCCCAGTTCCTATGTGTGGAGTGCCTGCTCATGCCAGCGATACTTATATTGCTAAGCTAGTAAAAGCGGGATACAAAGTTGCTGTGTGCGAACAGTTAGAAGATGAAGAGTCTAAAGATGTAAAAGGACCAATACACCGAGATGTTGTTCGCGTAATAACTCCAGGAACTTTAACAGAAGATACTTTGTTGGATGCTAAAGAAAATAATTTTTTAATTTCTTTGGTGCGATGTGATGTTGCAAAGTCTTCTGTATATGTGTTGGCGTATGTGGATATTTCTACAGGGGATTTTTTTATTCAATCACATCCTCTGGCAGAGCTAGAAGAGGCGCTTTACGCTTTAAATCCAAAAGAGATTTTAATTTCAGAGCCGCTTTGGAAAAATGATTCTATTCCATTTTTACTGAAATCTTGGAAGCACGCCGTAACGATTCTTCCTGAAAGTCGTTTTGAAATAGAAGGGTGTGAACACCGTTTAAGTATGTTCTTTCAAGTAGAATCTACCCAGGGGTTGGGATCTTTTTCCAAAGCAGAAATATGTGCAGCCGGTGTGGTGGTAGATTATGTGGTGTTGACTCAAAAACGCCAAACCTTAAAATTAAATCGCCCTAAACATCACCGTCAAGATCACTGGGTTCGTCTTGATGCTTTTACTCGTAAAAATTTAGAAATTTTTGAAACTTTTTCTGGCCCAAATCAGCATACACTTGCTCGTATGATGGATAGAACAGTAACAGCTTTTGGTGCACGTCTGTTAACGCACCGATTGCAGCACCCCACTCAAGATTTAGAAATTCTTAATAAACGTCTGGATAGTGTTGCTTATTTTTTGCAACACGATGAGAATCGTGCAGGAATTCAGGCACTTTTAAAAAATATTCCAGATTTGGAGCGTATCGTAACACGCCTTGTAAATGCAAGGGGGCACCCAAAGGAATGGTTAAGTCTTAGACAAGGGTTGGGGGTTCTTCCTCATTTAGAGTGTTTTTTAGAATCTTGTCCTCAAGAAATTCTTCCCCTTATTCCTCATCTGACTTACTACAATGATTTTTATGAAACTTTATGTTGTGCTTTTCAAGAAGAAGGGGGGGGGACGGATGGATTAAGCCTCAGTACAGTCGTGAATTAGAAGCTTTACATCACATTCATCAAAATGCTGCTCAAATTTTAGAAGTGCTTCAGAGACGTTACATCGAAATCACTGGAATCAATAGTCTGAAGATAAAATATAACAGGATAATTGGACATTATATAGAAATTCCTCCCCATTCAATTTCAAAAATGCCTTTTGAGTTCACCTTAAAACAGACGCTTACAACTGGAGCAAGGTATACAACAGGAGAGCTATGTGATGTTGCTGCACAATTAGAAACTGCCGCACAAAAAGCTCAGATACTAGAAGAAGAGATTATTCAGAACTTTTCAAAATCTCTTTCGCAAATTCATGAAAACCTTAAACAAGCATGTGAGTTTCTTGGAATTTTGGACGTTTCCGTAGCACTGGCAGAGCTAGCGCATCAGCATCACTATACACGTCCCCACCTAGATCATAGCACAGTATTTCAAGTGGAAGGCGCAAGGCATCCTGTAATTGAATGGGTGTTTTTTCATCAAAATCAAAAAAAATTCATTGCAAATCATTGTGAGTTAACCCAAGAACAGCCGCTGTGGATGATGACAGGACCTAATATGGCTGGAAAAAGCACATTTTTAAGACAAAATGCGCTAATTGCTTTTATGGCACACGTAGGAAGTTTTGTTCCAGCAAAATTTGCCAAAATAGGATGCGTTGACCGTATTTTTACAAGGGTGGGAGCAAATGATGATCTAGCTCGAGGACAATCTACCTTTATGGTAGAAATGCTTGAAACTGCTTGCATCTTAAATCAGGCAACAAAAAGGAGTTTTGTTATTTTGGATGAAGTGGGGCGAGGAACTTCCACCCGAGATGGCCTAGCTTTGGCTTGGGCTTGTGTGGAATACATGGTAAAACATCTAAAATGCCGCACTTTGTTTTCTACCCATTATCATGAATTAGCAGCACTGAGTTATCTTCCCGAATTGCGGTTTTTTACTTTTAAGATTACTGAATGGAATGAGCAAATTATTTTCTTTCACGAGATAACAGAAGGGATTTCTGATCAGTCTTATGGGGTGCATGTTGCCCGTCTTGCAGGAATTCCAGAAGCTATTATCAGTCGCGCACAAGATTTGCTTCAACAATTTCCAGAACAGAAGTTATTTTTAAGGAACCAATCATGATAGTTCCTCATGTTTTAGTAGTAGATGATGATTTGCGATTATTAGATCTTATAAAGCGTTATCTGTGTCAAAATCATTATTGGGTTTCTTCTGCCCCTAAAGTATTTCACGCAGAACGCGCTTTATCAATTTTTAAATTTGATGCCATTATTTTAGATGTTATGCTTCCAGAAGAAGACGGGTGGTCATTTTTAGAGCGCAAGTGTGCTAATCTTCCCCCTGTTATTTTTCTAAGTGCCATGGGGGGGCCAAAAGAGCGTGTAAAAGGCCTGTCGTTAGGAGCAAAAGATTATATGATGAAGCCCTTTGAGCCTACTGAACTCTTGCTTCGTTTGAGAAATTTGATTTCCACAGAATGCGTACTACAACTTGGAGAGTACTGGTTAAATCTTAAGCAGAATTTAGTATATGATGCACACAAGCAAGTCGTTCCTCTTACAGAGCTTGAAAATAAAGTTTTGGTCTATATGGCGCATCATCCTAATGAAATCGTAAAAAGAGAAGAATTGATACAAACGTTTTTTAGTACAACTTCTAATCCAAGGGTTTTAGATGTCACTTTAAGTCGTTTAAGAAAAAAGTTAGATCCGTTTAATGCACACCCTGAACTTTTTTCTGCTATTAGGAACCAAGGATATATTTTGCAAATACGCACATAATCTTTTTAGATCTGGCTATGAAAAAGCAAAAAGTGGGAGAACGAACTAAGCCTTGAAGCTTTATTTTGCAGGGGCGTCACTGTATCCAAAAAAATGAATTCTGCACGGGCCATTAATAGTTAAAATTTGAGCTTTAGTATTAATTGTAAAAGATTTTCCTGAAAATACTCCGTATCCGCATTGACCTGAAACAGGATTTTTTCCAAAAATTTTATTTACTCCCAAATGAACAAACATATTTTGTGTCGTTAATTTGTAAAACAAGTCAGGTGAAGTATCATACAGCGTAACATTTTCAAATAATTCTAACTGATCTGGTAAAAAAAAAGATCCGTACTGGCTATTAATTTTCAGCTGATGGTGATGAGTATTTAATGTGGCATTTGGTCTTAGTAGTTGATAACACGTTGAATTTTTTGCGTCAGACTGATATTGAGCATTTAACTTTTCGGCAAAAAGCGTATAAGAATTATTTTTTTTATCTAAAGAAAAAATTTTTATTTTTTCGACATGATCACTTTTTACATTGCTAATTTTACAAGTGTTTTTACAAGTTTGCCAATCTTTAAAAAAAATTAATCCCATGCTTAGTGTTGAACCTAAAAATATTGACCACAGTCCCCATTTAAAGAATTTAGTATAAAAAATTTTTTGCACAATTTTTATAAGTTAAAAGCTTTTCTTTATTTTAATAAAAATATTCGACAAAATATAGAATAAATTTTATAAAATTTCATTAAAGTGAGTTTTAGCTATCATAATCCTTAATGCATTAAAAATTCATCAAAGAAAATTTGTTTAATTTAAAATCATAAAAGAAGTTTTTTCTTTAAAACTTTAAAAGAGTTGCGTTTTTTTTAAGAATCATATAGAATAGAAAAAATTTAACGTTTGGAGGAACGCCAAATGTTGTCAGAAAAACAATCTTTGGAAAAAGATACCGTTCGTGTCTTATTTTCTAATTCTTCAGAAAAAGAAGTGGTTATTTTGGGGGAAGTAGGTCAAACTATTTTCGAAGTGTTCAACGATCACAGAGATATATTGGAAGCTCAGGGAATTGATTTAGAAGGAGCATGTGGGGGGGCGTGTGCGTGTGCAACTTGTCATGTAATTATTCAAGACGAAACGCTGTTTAATTTGCTTCCTGATGCCAGTGTTCAAGAGGAAGATATGTTAGATTTGGCTTATGACGTTCGAAGAACTTCTCGGTTAGGATGTCAGGTGACGTTGACTAAAGACTTAGACGGTATTCGGGTTTTGTGCCCAACGGAAACGCGTCATTTAAAGGTGTAGTATTGGATTGAAAGAGGTGTCTTCTTTTTTAGGTTCCTTGGATGTAAGGAATTCTGGTGTCCATCTTATGAGGTCTCAGGGAAATTCTTTTTTACTTCGCATTACTTTTTCCGAAAATGTGGAGAAGGCTTTTTGTCTTACACAGTCAGTTTTAGAACTTTTTTTTTCATTGTGTTCCGTTTGCCCAGTAGATCAGTTTATTGAATTAATTTGTGATAACGAAACAACAAGGTGGCATATTCGGTTTTGGAATTGTAACGGAACTGTTGCTAAAGCTTGCGGAAACGGAACACGTTGTGCAGCACACTTACTGTATCGGTTAGGCTATTGCGGAGCTAAAATGACCTTTCATGGTCCAGTTGGGCTTTTAAATACGAGCATAGAGATGGGAATGCCCTTTTGTGATGAAGGTGACAAAAAAGTTCAAAACCTCTTTCAAGATGTTTCAGTACATCAAGGAAAGGGGAGGGGGATTTCTTTAAAATTTGCAGAGAAAAATTTTTCTAAAAAAGAGTGGGAGTATTTCAAACAAAACGACTCTTATATTGGCGGAGTAGATGTTGGAAATTTTCATCTTATTATTATTGGAAAAGAAGACCCTTTTCTATACGTCCGATTTTATCATGAACAATTTAAAAAAAATTTAAGTACTTATCGTGAAAATTTTTTTAATATTTCTTATGTTCGATACAAAACTTCTGGCAATGCGGATATTTCTACTTGGGAAAGGGGGGTCGGACCGACCCTAGCTTGCGGTTCTGCAGCGTGTGCAGCACTTGTGGCTTTAAGGAAGATTTACCCCATATCACAAGTGAGGCTTTATTTTCCAGGAGGCCCCATCAGTGTTTTCTATTGTGAAAAAAAAGGGTACGAGCACAAAGCGTCTTCTGTGTACGAACGATGTGTTTGTGGGGGGGGGTAGTGAGATAGGATCAAGGATCTTTTACCTGGAAAACCAGGGGAGCGTTACAGCAAAAGATAGCCTCCTGTTTGTGAAGGCTGTTTTATACCGTCACCGTGCAGGAATTTCGTTTCCGGAGAGGTTTGGCGATTTTAAAGCTATTTATCACCCGCTTTACGAGGTAGAGCCAAAAGGGGGGATGGAACAGAGTATTTGAGACGCCGAAAAAAGACGACAAAACGACTGCGCGATGATCGATTTCACGATTGCGCGTGCCAACTAACACAGTGCTGGCTCTAAAAAAGACGAAAACCAAGCTATTGGATGATTCGCTGGGAATTTAAGCGCTCAGAACCTATCTTCACAGTTAAGCCAACCGACGAATCAGTAGCATTGAATGGGAGATCATAACGTCGTGTTTTTCCGATTGAACGTCTATTTCATACTCCTTGGCTAATCACCTAAAATGATTTAGCCAGTCAATCAAATGTTCTCTTCCCCCCCCCTTTCGCTAAAATTGCCCAATCTGGCCGTAATACGTGCCGAAATTTCTAAGGTCTTTTTCAACATATTTTGAACAAACTCTTCAAACGTTTTACAAGAACCAGTATCTGCGCATAT
>NZ_BAUP01000103.1:0-12988 GCF_000648275.1 Holospora elegans E1
AACTTATTGAGCTTTAAATCTGGACATTTTTATAAGTCTAAAGACTTTCTTTATCTAAATTTATAAAAAATCATAAAAAAGGGTCCGTTATAAAAATTTTCCGCCTAAAAATCTATCATGCAACAGCCCCATTATTCCAAGCTTATGGAAAAATTTCTGATTAAGAAACTAAATCCTGGTCAAGGTGTTATTATGGATAATGCCTATTTTCATAAATCCAAGAGAAGTAGAGAATGAATAGCATCTGTAAAATTCAGTATAATTTTTCTACCTCCTTGCTCTCCTGATTTGAATCCAATAGAGAAATTCTGGGATAATATGAAGAGGTGGACAATATACTAAATTTCAACGCTATATTCGACGCTATTTCGTGGTTCTTTAAAATGTCCAATTCAACCTAAATTACTATACAATTTAAACGCACAGTAACAAATAGCTAGAAAAAAAGAATGTAAGTTTTTTACTAAAATTAATCAGCAATTCCAAAAACCTTCGTTACAAGAAGTTTATCTTGCTTGTGTCACAAAACAGCAAATAAAGCCTTATTAAAAGTCTAACTGATCAGAAAAAAATCCTATAATAAGGAGCGCAGAAAAACTATTCTCACGAAAATACAAAGAAAAAAAAATCTTCTGCAATCTTATACAGAGAAAACCAAAAGTCGATCATTTTACGTTCTTATTTGAAGAAAAAATAGTTTTATCTATACCTAAGACCATACAAAAAAGTCATGTTAAATAAATTTGTCATCAATAGAACATTTAGTCGTACTACTTATGTGCCTAGCTTGCGCCAATTTTTTCTCAATTTAGTTAAGACCAGGTGAATAAAGAGGCAAGTATAACAAAGTTAAACAATCCCAAGATTCAAAAATTTTCTAATGATGCAAAATTAATACCTATCTTTCCCCTATTCTTACCGAAACAACACATCTTGAAACCCTCGTAGCTCTGGGGTGTGAAGTCGGTCAGGACCAAGGCGACGCAACGCCTCTAGCGCATGAATTCCAATAGTTAAATGCTCTTTTACCCGCTGTTCATAAAAAGTTTGAGCCATAGACTGCAATTTAAGCTCTCCGTGCAAGGGACGATCAGAAACACACAACAAGGTTCCATAAGGAACTCTGAACCGAAAGCCGTTGGCCGCTATAATACCCGACTCCATATCTAATGCTATTGCGCGACATTGTCGAAAAGTTTTAGAGCGATTTAGCACATCTAGTTCCCAATTTCTGTCCCCTGTGGAAACAATAGTTCCACACCGCACACGACTCATCATAGTTTCATCATCCAATTGACAAATCTCTTGAATAGAGTTAAGTAGAGCCTTTTGTATGGTTTCCACTGGAGGAAGAGGAATATTTGGACTAAGCCCCTCATCTAATACGTGATCATCCCGCATATAGCCATGTGCTAATACATAATCTCCTAATCTTTGACTTTGCCGCAGTCCTGCGCAATGTCCCAACATTATCCAACAGTGGGGGCGAAGAACAGCCAAATGATCAGTCATATTTTTAGCATTACTGGGGCCAACACCAATATTTACTAAACTTATTCCATTTCTGTCCGGACTTACTAAATGATAAGCAGGCATCTGAAAATGATGGCCAGCCTCCCGAGTCCTAGAAAGATCCATATCTTTAGAGGATAAAATAGTATCTTTAGGTTCTATCCAATGCGTATACACCCCGTCTGATTCGGATAACCTCTGTTTTGCATAATGAAAAAAGAGGTCAACATATCGCTGATAATTTGTCAACAAAATAAAATTTTGAAAAGAAGATGCAGAAGTCCCACAATAATGGTGAATACGAGTAACGGAATAATCTGTACGCTCTGCTGGAAAATAAGATAATGGTTTTATTGCCAAATGGTCCCACAGTACTGTTCCATTTGCAACCTGATCATCCATATCTTTTGGGGAAGGCATCGTCAACATTCCCTTAATCTGCGAAATATCCTTAGCATGGGACAAAACATCTTCTTTTAAAAAATAAATAGGAATAAAACGAGAACTTCTGCCCACTACACAGCAAAGCTCGCGAATAGAAAAAAGATGAAGTAACTGTTGTTCCCAATACTCTTTAAATAAATCTGGATGCGTAACGGTCGTTCCGTAATATCCATCTTCTCGCAAAATAGCCCAAGACCGGAAAACTTCGCACACATGTTCTGCTCCTTTTCCCCATATTCCTAGATAAGGATACGTCCCTTTAAATTGAAGTTTAAGCTCTTTTAACCCAGAAGGACTCCCCACTGCGTTTCTTAGATCTTGCACACTGGCCAAATACAACGCTTCCAAAGTCTGAATCGTTTCTTGGGCACTGCGACACACTACAGGGTCATGAAGCCCAGCGTTTTTAACAAAAACTTCTACGTGAAGTTGCTCTTGAGCACACTTGGTAACACAAGAAAATTTATTGAAGCTGATTTCTGATTCCACCTTTATCTCCTCTTCACGCATATGTTATGCTTATTATCCAAGACAAAGCACACCCCTCCTTTCTTTTAAAACAAAAAAGAAACCCCATTACGAAAATAACGATAAAAAATTCTATCTTGAACACTTTTTCTTTTCACGCCACTATACAAAAAACCGCATTTAACTGTTAAGCGCTAATCTTATTTTAGTGTACTCTTGTTTTCTCTTTTTGTCCAGGTCGACACTTGCCCTTTGTCTTTTTACTCTTTGTCTTTCATACTATAGCAGCTTCGCTATTAAACTAATACAAAAATATGAAATTAGGCATCAATTAAGGCATTCATAGCATTTTTTTGAATAAAAGCTCTTCTTGGAGGGACCGCATCCCCCATAAGAGTAGAAAATAATTCGTCCGCTATCTGAGCATCTTCAATGCGCACCTGAAGCAATGTTCTGGCAGAAGGGTCTAAGGTTGTTTCCCATAACTCATAATCCTCCATTTCTCCAAGACCTTTGTAACGCTTTATCTCTAGCCCCTTTCTTCCATATTTATTAATTTGATCCCACAAAGAACATGGACCATAAATTAATACGCGATCTTCTTTTTGTCTTAGGGTGCACACTTCTTGAAACATCTCTAACAAAGGTTGCCGATAGGAAAAAAGTTTTTTGAATTCTTTTTGATCATAAAGCTTGTAGGAAAATTCGTACCTAAAAATAACCCCATCTTTTTCGTAGTGAATTTGCACCCCTTCACGAGAATTTTCTGAGTCTTGGTTGATCTTCCATTTCCAATCTCCTAGGCGTTGAAGACGGTGTAATGCGTGCTCAATCCAAGAGGGAAGCTCTTCAGAAGAAGGAACTTGATCCAAAAGTCCTGCTAAAAAAAGTTGCTCCACAATGATGGGAGCACTGACTTGAAGCGAGTAAATTAGCTCTTTTGCTTTAATACACAATGCCAAAAATGATTTCAAATCCGCCCCTGCTTTAGAAGTTAAGCTGTTTTCTAATACGACTCCTCGCATTCCTGTGTCCATCAAAAATTCTTCCAAGGCTCTTTCATTTTTAAGATAAATTTTCGAAGAGCCTTTTCTTATCCCATATAATGGAGGCTGCGCAATAAATAAATGCCCTCTTTCAATCAATGATCTCATATGTCGAAAGAAAAAAGTTAACAGAAGAGTTCGAATATGACTTCCATCTACATCAGCGTCAGTCATCAAGATAATTTTATGATAGCGTAACTTGTCTAAATCGAATTCCGCCCCAATACCAGCCCCCAATGCTACAATAAGTGTTCCAATTTCAGAAGAGGCAAGCATTCGATCGAAACGAACTCTTTCTACGTTTAAAATTTTTCCTCTTAACGGGAGAACTGCTTGAGTTTTCCGGTCTCGTGCGTTTCTTGCTGTTCCTCCAGCACTTTCCCCTTCTAGAAGACATAACTCTCTTTTTTCCGGATCTTTTTCAGAGCAATCGGATAATTTTCCGGGAAGCGAAGCAATATCGAGCGTACTCTTTTTCCGCGTTAAATCTCTTGCTTTCCGCGCAGCTTCTCTTGCAAAAGCTGCATTAGTGATACGAGCATAAATGCGTTTTGCGTCTTGTACATTTTCTTCTAGCCATTGTGTAAGGCCTTCTGTAATCGCCGATTCCACTAAAGGACGAATCTCTGAAGATACAAGCTTATCTTTAGTTTGAGAACCGAATCTTGGATCAGGAATTTTAACGGAAAGAACGCTAGTTAAGCCTTCACGAATATCCTCTCCTGTAAACGTAACTTTCTCTTTTTTATAAAAAGCTCCTCCGTGGTTAAACACTCGCGTTAAAGCAGAGCGGAATCCTGCAAGATGCGTTCCCCCCTCTCTTTGAGGGATATTGTTAGTAAAGCATAAATTATTTTCGTAATAAGTTTCTGTCCACTCTAAAGCTGCTTCAACAACCATATCTTCTTTCTGGAGAAAAATATGAATAGGAGAAGATTGAAGAACTTCCTTATTACGATTTAGGTGCGCAACATAGGCCTTAAGCCCTCCGGAATGCGCAAACATCCAGGATTTTTCATTAGAATCTCTACTATCCTTTAATGAAAGCGTTAAAGTTGGGTTTAAAAAAGCCAATTCCTGCAAACGTTTTTCTAGCACTCCTACATCAAACTGAGTAATTTTAAAAATTTCCTTACATGGCATGAACCGAATTAAAGTTCCTTTACGATCACTGGATTCTATACGCTCTAAACTTCCTTGAGGAACACCTTTGCAAAAGCGCAAATAATACATTCCTCCATCTCTCCAAACAGTAAGATCAAGCCATTCAGAAAGCGCGTTAACCGCGGAAATTCCTACCCCATGCAGCCCTCCAGATACTTTGTAAGCGTTTTGATTAAATTTTCCCCCTGCATGCAGTCGCGTCATAATAAGCTCTGCACCAGAAATTCCTTCTTCTGCGTGAATATCTACAGGAATTCCTCGCCCATTATCTGTTATGGATGCGCTTCCATCAGATTCCAAAACTACACTAATTTCGTTGCAATACCCTGCCAAACTTTCATCTATGGCATTGTCTACAACTTCCCATATCATATGGTGAAGCCCACTTCCATCGTCTGTGTCCCCTATGTACATTCCAGGGCGCTTTCTGACTGCATCAAGACCTTTAAGAACTTCAATGTTTTCAGAAGAATAAGTGGAAGAGTTGCTCATAAATAATTTCCTATAAAAAGACGTTAAATAGTTTTTATATTATTTTTTTAAAGATATTTTTTAAAATAAATATTAAATTCTTCTTTACACCCAAAATTCTATCCTTAATAGATGAAACAAAAGCTTTGTATTTTTTATTGATTGGACGAATCTGCATGCTCTTTTCCCTCTTTTTCTTCTTTTTTAGATTTTTTCTCGTCTGGAACCAAAAATTTATAAAGCAAATCTTCAATCATCAGCGGAGCCTGGGTTTGATATATTACTTCTTCAGAACGCATTTTTATTTCCGAAGATCCCAAATCAAGCTTCAATATTTTTTCCCCGAATAACGATTCCCCTGTGATAAAAGCAGAAGTATCTTCTGGAAGCTCAATTTTTTTTAAGACTTTAAATTTAACTTTTACTGAACCGCTTTCAGGATCTAAGCTAAATTTCAAAACGCTTCCCACAGTTACGCCATTAATTTTTACTGGAGACCCAAGACGCAACCCATCTATCGCATCGAATTCTGCGTAAAACGTAGAATATCCCTTGTTGATTCCTTTAGAGCGAAATAAAAAAAAAGTAACTGTCAAAACGACACATAGTAATATGAATGCTCCTAGTGCAGCTTCAAACTGTTGATTGCGAATTTTCACAAGTAAATAGAATTAACATAACTGTACACATGATATCACTTTTGTAAAGTCCACACAAGAGACGAAAAAGGAAGGGGGGGATGAAAAAATTTATATTTTGGCAAGTAGGAACGAACTTGCCCTGCAAGAAAACAAAATAAAAAAAGTGCAGTGCATTTAATAAAGTTTAAATATTAAACAGATCTCTTGAATAACTAATCATCATACTGCCTCCATATTATAAATAGCAGAAATAAGATTAGACATGCTGCGTAAGTATGATTTTATGTAAATTTTATGAGAAGGTATGGGGTTAACCATCTAAAGCAAGCCCCCATGTCGCTAAGATACGAAAATTTTTTCACTTTTCCACATCTTTTTCTTGTAAAATTTTCCTCTAGTGTGCGATATTTTTCTCTCCCCAAACCTTCCCCCAATAATAATTGACTTGTAAAGGAACTTTTAAGTAAGCAACCTGCTCCATCACCGATTGAAGAGTATGCGCTAATTTTTCTACACACTCTTCAGGTACTTCTAAAAGCAGCTCATCGTGAATTTGTAAAAGTAAATAGCTAGTGTGCCCTATAATTTTTTGACACTCCAACATGGCTTTTTTCATAAAATCCGCACAAGTTCCCTGTAACGGAGCGTTAATGGCTTGGCGGCTTGCCCCTTGTCGTATCGTTGAAGAGCTGCTGTGAATATCTAAAATCGCGCACTTTCTTCCCCAAAGTGTACAAACATACCCCGTTTGTTTTGCATGTTCTTCTACCTGCTTCATATAATCCTTTACTCCAGGATATAACTCAAAGTAGCGATGAATGTAGTCCCCTGCCTCTTTTGAGGAAATACGCAGCTGCTGAGCAAGACCATAGGCGCTCATTCCATACAAAATCCCAAAGTTGATTGTCTTTGCGTATTTTCGATGCTCATCGGTAACTTCACTGGTATTGAAAAGTGTTTGGGCAGTAGTATAATGAATATCTTTTCCTTCTTGGAATGCTTTGATTAAAGAAGGAATATTTCCCATGTGCGCCAATAAACGTAGCTCTATTTGAGAATAGTCTAGACTTAAAAAAAAATATCCAGGCGCAGAGTGAAAAGCGCTACGAATAGGAAATTCGCTAGAAATAGGAATATGCTGAAGATTAGGATGAAAAGAAGCCAACCTTCCCGTAGACGTAGTAACCATAGAAAACCTGCTGTGAATTCTTTTAGTATCTAAATTTATTTGTTCAGGAAGAGCGTCCGTATAGGATTGTTTCAATTTTGCATAATGACGCCAATCTAATATATCTTGCGCTAAGGAATATCCCTTTAGTACATATTCTTCCAACACACCGCTGTCAGTGGAATATTGCCCAGATTTTCCCTTTTTAGATGCTGGCCACCCTAGATCTTGAAACAAAACTTCAGATAATTTTTTAGGAGAAGCTAAATTTATAGACTTCCCTATTTCTATATAAATTTTTTCTTCCAACGCTTTCATTTTTTTTAACAGTTTCGAAGATAACTCTTGTAATATTAAGACATCTAAAGCTATTCCTTTTTGTTCCATTTTTTGTAAACATCCCATTAAGGGAAGATCCAACGTTTCGTAGAGTTCTTCCATTTCAGCGTCTTTAAGACGATTTTTATAAATTTGATACGCCTGTATTCCAAAAAACGCTTCCTGAACCGCTTTGGTGTGATGAAATTTTTCTGAGATGCTTGAATCCCATTGAACATCCAAATCTTTTACTTCAATCCCACACTGAAGAAGAGTTTGTTGGGAGGTATCAGAGCTGTGACACCCTCTTGCAATATATTCCAATAGCCTTAAATCTTCTATGGAAGAAGACATGTCTTTATTAAGTTTACGTAATACAGCTAAAGCATCCCAGAAAATTTTCAAATTTTTCTCTTGATTCCAGAAATTTTTCCATTCGCTAGTTTCAAAATCTGAAAATGGAACGAAAATCAAAAAATCTAAATCGTAAAATTTTAGGAAAGCTCCAAAGATACGCTCTTCTTTATCCTGAACCCAGCTAATATAAACTGAAGATTGCCGTAAAAGATCTGTGGAGGTCCAAAATTTGACAGAAACGGCAGTAGGAATTTTTTTCCTTAGCCATCCTAAATCCGTCAAGCGCCCCTTTAATCTTCTTAATTCTAGTTGATCTATGAAATGCTCTAATTTTTGAGAATCTGGGGTGCAACGTTTAAAATATTCAAAATCTGAATGAATAATTGGAACATCATCTCTAAGACAGGTCATGCGGTAACACAGTCGCGCTTGATCTTGAAAATCATTAATTAATTTTTTCTTATGATGAGATAAAACCTTAAGTTTTCCTTGAAGTACGGCTTCTAAATCTCCTGCTTCTTGTATCCATAACTTTGCAGTTTTAAGGCCAACTCCTGGGATTCCTGGAATATGGTCGCAGGCATCCCCAGAAAGCGCCTGTATATCAGGAATTTTTTCAGGGACTACTCCCCAAAGTGTTTTTACTGTTTCTTGATCTATCCACAGTTCTTTGACGGGGTCATACATTAAAATTTTTGGAGTGATGGCTTGCATTAAATCTTTATCTGAAGAAATTAAACAGATTTTTTTGGCAAATTTCTCCCCCCATTTGCCATAACTTATCATTAAGTCGTCGGCCTCAAATCCTGGGCAAACAATATAAGGAATAGAAAAACTTTCACACAGGTGTGGCAGAAAAGAAAATTGCTCTAAAAGTGCTTCTGGAGGAGTTTTTCTTTGAGATTTGTAACTGGGCATTAATTCATGACGAAAAGTTGGCTCTTTGCTGTCTAACACCAAAGTCCAGTGGGTAAAATTGTGCTCTTCCCAAAGCTTTAAAAGCATATTACACACCCCTAGCAATGCCCCTATAGGGCGATTTTTAGAAGTTGTAAGGCAAGGTAACGCAAAAAAACTACGAAATAAAAATCCAGAAGCGTCAATAAGATAAAAGACAGAATCAGAAGAGCTTAACTGAATAGGCATAGATGTTTTCCCCTTCTCATTGTCTGATGACGCAAACCCATTTCTTGGGTATAAGAAAAATAAAAGTTAAAAGCTTCAAGAACCTTTATCCTTCAAGTAATCTTCTAACCACTTAATGTGATATTTTCCACATTGAATATCTGGTTCATCGCACAAACGTAAATGCAAAGGAATCAGCGTGTTGATCCCGGAAATAACATATTCGTTTAATGCTCTTCTTAACCGAGAAATACACTCTTCTCGTGTTATTCCCCAGACTACTAATTTTGCTATTAAACTATCGTAATTGGAAGGAACTGTATAACCAGAAAAAAGAGCACTGTCTATTCGTACAAAAGGTCCTCCTGGAGCTGCATACGCCCCTATTTTTCCCGGACTTGGACAAAAATTTTCTGGATCTTCTGCATTAATTCTGCACTCAATTGCATGGCCAAAGGGACGAAGATCGTCTTGGGTATAAGGAAGAGGCAGCCCTTGAGCAACGTGAAGTTGTAGCCGAATTAAGTCCAACCCGTAGATCATTTCAGTAATTGGATGTTCCACTTGAACTCGAGTGTTCATTTCAATAAAATAAAACTGCCCGTTTTCGTACAAAAACTCCAAAGTTCCCAGCCCTTGATAGCCAAACTGCTTCATCGCGTGAATTACTTTTGTATACATTTCTTGTCTTTGATCGGTGCTTAATACAGGGCATAATGCTTCTTCCCAAATTTTTTGATGGCGTCGTTGCACAGAGCAGTCTCTTTCGCCAAGACATAAGACGTTACGAAAATTATCTCCTAAAATTTGGAACTCAATATGTCTTGGATTAGCAAGAAATTTTTCAATATACACACCCGAATGACCAAAGCATGCTTGAGCTTCCGTACTAGCATTTTCTATAAGCTCTTTTAGTTCACAAGGATGATAGCAAACCCGCATTCCTCTTCCCCCCCCACCGGAAGTGGCTTTTATCAACACAGGATATCCAATTTTATGACTTATGGATTGCGCTTCTTCTATGTTAGAAATTTCTCCCTCTGATCCAGGAACAGTCCGCAATCCAAGAGCCAGAGCAGTTTTTTTTGCTTCTACTTTGTCTCCCATTACTCGAATGTGTTCAGGAGAAGGACCTATAAACGTAATTCCGTGCTCTTGTATAGCTTGAGCAAAATTTGCATTTTCTGACAAGAACCCGAATCCAGGATGAACTGCTTGGGCTCCAGTAAGTTCGCAGGCAGAAATGATGGCACCCATATTCATATAGCTGAAATTTGAAGAAGCCGGACCTATACACACACTTTCATCTGCCAGGCGCACATGCATAGCATCGCGATCTATTACAGAGTGCACCGCCACAGTTTTTATTCCCATTTCTTTACAGGCTCTTTGAATGCGCACCGCAATTTCGCCTCGATTTGCAATAAGGACTTTTTCAAACACCATATTCAGCAGATGGTTAATTGACGCTCTTTTTATCCTAAACTAAAACATACCTTACCTCAACCTATTTTTCTTTATAGTCTTAAAAAATTACGATAAGGTGATTTTTCTAACTGCTTAGATGGGCAAGCGCGTACTAGTAATATTTCCAGAAAAATAGGAAAGCAGAGGAAATACTTGCCGTAAAATTTAAAATCGTTAAAACAAGTTAATTAATTCTACTTACCAGCCACTTTCCTGCTTGCTTTTGAAAATTTACCCATTAAAGAAGCGGGCTCAAGTTAATTTCATAATAATTCAACCATTAACTCTATCATTTAACTAAATCAACATAGCAATCAATAAAATTTTTCTGATATATAAAAAAATATTATTGATTTTCATACAAAAAAATATATAATTTATTTGTAAAACATTAAAGTTTGTAAAAAACATATGAAAAAAAAGTTTATTTTTTATTTTTTATGATAGCATCGTCTTCTTATTTTTCTCCAGCGTTCTCAGACAACGATTCCTTAAAGCTTTTTATCGAGCGATTAAAAGAATTTAAAAAAGGAAAAACTTTAATAAACGCTATTAAAGAACGCGATCCTAAAACTTTTTTAGATACATTATTACACTCAACTACTGAAAAAATAAAATTTTTAGAAGATGTTTTGGAAGAAAGAGAAAATATAAATTACACGTGTGCCTCTCGCCATTCTTGTAAAATGCATTTAAGAAAACTATTACTTAAGCAACAATTTACACAACGTGAACTCGAAAAATTTTTTACGCTTGAAGATTCAAGCTTCGTGAACTCTAAAACTATTACTAATATTGGAGATTCTTTAAATGAAGTGCTTGTTGTTTTATTTCCGTTTTTAAACACAGAAAAATATCAACCAACAAATTCAGGATACTGTTTTGGGCTTGCGAAATATGCAGTAAAATATGGATATGAAGAAACAGCAAAAATAGCAAAACTCTTCGTAAACGAATGGTCTGATGAAAAAATAGATGAAAATGCAAATTCATTGTGTACCTTTATTCAAAAAATAGTTAAAAAACAAATAGGGTGTAATTTTTCTTCACCCAATGAATTTTCACTTTCTAAAAAAAAATTCAAAGAAAAATTTAGTATAGAAGTAAAAAATTTTTCTCCAGGTTCACAGTATTTGATGCCTGTTGCAAATTTTATTTTCAACTACCTTAAAACCCTTAGAGATAACGAGAAGGTTGATCTCCCTTTTGAAAAAACGAATACCAAAGAGATAGCAGACCCTTTTGCAAAAATAAATACTCAAGAGGTAGTTAACCCTTTTGCAAAAATAAATACTCAAGAGGTAGTTAACCCTTTTGCAAAAATAAATACTCAAGAGGTAGCAGACCCTTTTGCAAAAATAAATACTCAAGAGGTAGTTAACCCTTTTGCAAAAATTAACGCCCTTACCTCTACTCAATCCTTTACACCAAAGGGACTAATTGTGGGCTTTGTTCCCATAATTCTTGGAATGCGATCAATAGGACATGCCATTTCGTTCCTAAACGTAAAAGAAGATTGTGTTGCATTGATCGACGCTAATTGCTCTTTATCAGAAGCAGATATAGTTTTTTCATTAAATCCTGAATCAATTGCAGAACACTTAGAGCAAGCAATAAAACGATCGTATAGCTCTTCGTCTTCATTTGAAATTTCCTGCGAAACAGCTCTTTAGATAAGTTGTATTTAAATAAGTATTACAGATAAAAATTATATAGATGTATGCCTTGCCCACTAAATCCAAAAGGTTGAGTAGTTAAGGCAAAAATGTTTGAGCCTTTAACTAAAGATCTTGTAAAGGAAGTCTTTTACAAGTCTCTAAAAAAGATTTTATGTAAATTTTGTGAATGTTTTGATTGCTTTAAAAGCGGTTTTGTTCGAAGGGGCTGCGGTACAAATAATAAAAAATGTGGAAAAAATTTCACGAGGTGTGCATGAAAAAGACAAGCTCCAAGCCATCGTTTTATACGCAAGCGGTCTTTCAATGAAGCGAATTGCTCAGCTTTTGGTGTCAGCGCGAGCGCTGTTTTGAAGAGGGCGGGCACCTTATAATCAAAGCTATGCGCCAAAATTGAGCCATCTCCAGAAGACAAAGTTATCGTTACGGAAGTCGATAACTTTTGGCATTATTTAAAAAAAAGAAGCAAAAAAATTTGGATTTTTAAAGTGTCTGTGATCGTGCTGGCAAACGGCTTATCGATTTGGAATTTGGTGATCGCTTGAGTCAAAATTCAAACGACTTTTTAAAATTTAAAATGGAAAATTTTATTTTATTGCGCAGATCATTGGGCAGAAAATTATTCCAAGCCCCCGCCTCTTTCAGGGAAAAGATAAAACGTTTTTCATTGAACAAAATAACGCTCCTCACCTCTATTGGTTTGCAAAATTTCGCCCCCCCCTTGCAAACACACGATCACTTGAAATGCTGAAGGGAACACTGCGTATTTCTGTGGCACTTCACGTTAATAAAACTTTGAAAATTGATCGTGCTATCTTTGGTTAAGAGTCTCAAAAAATTAATCTTATATGTTTGGCTTGGGCTCATTTTTTCTCAATAGAATTAAGATCAGAAGAATAAGAAGGCAAATAAAGCAAACTACGACCTGCATCTTTTGCATAGCTTTCCCTTTATGGAAAGTGGCATTATCCATAACACTACCGCTTTTTTTTAGAAGGTTTGGTAATAAAATCTGCTGCACCCAAGATGTACCTCCCTTTGTAAGCCAGATATCAACCCAATTGCAATTATATTTGCTAATTAAATCGCCTATGGCATTTGTTCTCCCCCAGTCATGAGCGCCATAACACC
>NZ_BAUP01000102.1:0-11778 GCF_000648275.1 Holospora elegans E1
ACCTGAGTCCCCTTGTGTTCTTGTGTAAGGCCCGTTATAGAAGCGTATACAATAGCAACAGCGACAATGGTCATAAGTTTGGAAAGTCTTCCCAAATCTTTCATAGGGGGATTTTCAAGGTTAACCCCTTGCGTTTTCATAGTTCTGAAAAGCCGTTCAATGTCCCATCTTTGTTTGTAGGCTTTTATCACCCGGTCTTTATCTTGAGCAAATGACAAGGTACGCATCTTTAATCTTTTTACCTACGGCCCCCCCCCTAGGATCATCCAGCATGTTACAGATGGCGGCTTTCGTCCGTATTTAGGTGAGTAAAAAAATCCTTCAAAGGCTTTTTAGAGGTGCCGAAGTTGGCCAATGGATTATCTTTTATACGGATAAAAAAGGGATCTTATGGTCACACAAATCAGTCACACAAATAAGTGATCCAATCTTTGCCCACAAATTCGCGATCAGCTGAAAAGGAGAGAATTTTATCGACCCCAAAGATTTCCTAAAATTGGTTTAATAAACTGATGCGTGCTTGGGGGTGCGAATTTTCCTGGTGATCAAGCATGCTCCAAAACAAAGAAAATGAAATCTTTCCAACTCTAACAGCTAGTACGAGGCAATTGAGGTAATTGATATTCTGCGTTCTAAACTTCCAATTGGTGCCATCGAGCATTAAATGCATTTTAGAAACTGGCTCCCAAATGCTTGATATCAAGGCTTTTGAGAAGAGTCCAGAATCAATTACTTGTCCTTTAAAAAAAACACCTGACGCGTTCAAGCTTGGATTTTATTGAAGGTGGAGCGTTCATCTTGTGGATCAGCGCAGGATGCTGAACCTTTCGCTGATCGATAAGTACGAAGGTTTTAAAAGTCTCTGCGCGGGAATTGTGAAAAGCTAATAGTTTTGTTATCTATTTATAAGGATGAGAGGTTCATTTGCATTAAACATTGTTGTTTATTTTTAATAAAATAGCCTGTCTTTCGGATCTTTTAAAGACCCTTCAAAAAAGTGAGGGGGAGTATGACTTTTTTCGAAAATCTAATGAATACGTCATACTTTAATTACTATAATTTATTATATTATCTATCCTGCTCCATTGTCATATTTTTTTTATGATGTTTTAGCTATAGTTTGCTTTATTTGCCTCCTTATTCTCCGGATCTCAATCCTGTTGAGAAAAAATAGGCCCAAGCAAAACATATAAGAAGAACATTACCTTACTCAATTGATCTCTTATTTCAATTCCTTCTCTCGCAATCTTTTTATACTGATTTAGCTATAATTTTCCATTAGATACATAATATTATCTTGGATTTTACTTTGTTTAATTTTCGAAGAGGTCTATTTAAGTTTTTCACATATTTTTGTTTAGATCTGATTCACTCTTAACTTATTTTAATATTTTCTATAGATAAGCCTTAAAGCTTCGAAAAAAATCTACAACATTCCACCCCCAGTCTGAAACAATTTCATAAGGACTACACGTTGAATTGTTGAATTCCCCTCTTAGAAAAAATTTTTAAAAATACTTGACTTCAGTTTTTACTTAAGGTAAATTTTGTTTTTTTAATTTTTTTGGAGATTTTTTCTGCTGGTATCCGATTTTTGATTTTTCTTTTAACGAGTAAGAAAAGAGTGGAAAAAAAAGATTGACAGATGCGCTGGGTTTTGTTTTAATATTATTAGGTCGGTATTTGAACTTCTGTATTAAAAAATTAGATAAAGGAACACATAGCACTATTACACTGTTTTGTATGTTTTTTAGAAATTGTTTTGAAGGATCTTAAAAATTTTAAGGGTGAAAATGTATGATATAGAAAAAATTGCGCTATAATCTCTAGTATAGGTAAAAAGATACAATAAAGCATTTGAAAGATTCATTTTCAAAGCAAATAAAAGTTTTTTTATAGATTAAATCTAAAAGATGTGTAGTTTTTTTATAAAAAAAATAAAAATTACTCTTTTAATATATGTTGTGAAAGTAGAGTAAGTAAATGATATTATTGAATGTTTTGGTACTAAAGAAGAAGTTTTTGTAGTCTTAGTGATTTCACCCGGGCTGCGGTAGCTATGGTAAAATGTTTTAGAATAGGCGTTATCCAAATTTATTATTTTTGTCTGAATCTTAGCCAGTGTAAAATGATCAAAGCAGTACATTATTAAGCGCGCATCGACTAAATTTACGCAGTTGGTAATAAATCTTGGACCATTTGATGTATTTAAAAATTTTCCTGTCCAAAATATAGTGTACAAAAAAAATTAAAAAGAACTTCAATACTTTAAGTTTATTTAAATTTAAACTAGCTTAAAATACTTTAAAAGATTTTTACTACGAAAAGGAGAACAATTTGAGTTTTCTAAAAGACGCGTTTGTCCCTGTTTTTGCTTCAGATAATATTTACGATGAGTGCCTTTGGTTATATGGGATAGAAGTTAGCATTTTAACCTTTTTTGACCAAGACCAAAATTTATTTTACAAAGTTTTTTGGCTGCTCGCCTATTTTAACGCTCCTAACACGATTACGAAACTCAAAAACTAAAATCTTTTTAAAGGAAGAACTCTATCCATGACCCCACCTTCAGTTTTATCAGCGATTCAAAAGTTTTTCACGTTTTTGACCTTCAAAGAAAAGCTCACGTGGCTTTGGATTGTGGCATTTGCATTAACAACATCAGCGTTAGAAGTAATTACCGCGTCCATCATCGTGATTTTTACACAAGTATTAAACACTCCAGAAACAGGATTAAAGTACTTGGCTAAAATAGGAATTAGGACTAATTCATCTCCAGGACGTATTGTTTTTACTTTAGCTGTGGTCGTTGGTGTAGTGTATTTGATCAAAAATCTTATAGCCACAGCGGAAGTATTTTTCCAAAATTTTTCTATACAAAAGATGAACTATAATTTCAAAGGTAAACTTCTTCATCGCTATTCAAGAACAGATTACGGTTTTTATTTAACGAGAAATTCTTCTCTAGGAACACGAGTAGTAGGGCACGATACTGAAATAATATTTTTAAGTGGAATGGTTGCCATCGCCATCATTTTATCGGAAGGTGTTATTTTCCTTTCTCTTATAGGTGTAATAATTTATATGAATCCTTCTTTAGCGTTCACGATATTGGGCATTGGCGTGGGGGTATCTGTGATAATTACTAAATGTGTGTTACCTTGGTTTTATCAATTTGGACAAAAGATTCAAGAAACATCTGTGTATGGCAATCAAAATCTTATTCAATTTTTTCATGCCTTCAAAGAAATTGTGCTTTTAGGGAAAGGAGAATTCTTTATTAACGCTTATCAAGTGTATTCCCTTAAAAAAGCAAAAATTCAAGCCATTCAATCATCACTGAATGTTTTGCCCCGTATAGTTATTGAGATTTTGTTTATGGGGGGATTTGTCGTAAGTATCGGAATTTTATGTTTAGATCAAGAAAGCCCTGTGCACATGCTTGGAATGCTTGGGGGGTATTTGTATGCTGGTTTTCGCTTGATGCCTGGGCTTAATCGAATCATCAATCAGCTTAACATTTTTAAATCCACGATTCCTTCCGTTGAGCGTGTTCATCAGGAATATATCATGATGGCTGCTAAAAAAAACTATGTTGACGTGCCTGAGTTTGAATTTGATCAAGATATTGAGATAAAAGATCTTTCATTTAGATATATCAATGCAGAAAAAAATGCGTTAAGCAGCATATTCTTAAAGATTAAAAAAGGTGAATTTATTGGAATCGTGGGAGGGACCGGCTCTGGAAAATCAACTCTCATAGATCTCATTCTTGGTCTTTTGTCTCCCCATCAAGGTTTCATTTTGGTAGATGAAAAGTATCCAGTAAATTCCTATCAATGGCATGGAAAGATCGGCTACGTACCGCAGAGTATTTATTTAACTGACGACACCATTGAAAAAAATATCGCTTTTGGTGAAACGGTAACAGATAAATTAAGATTAGATGCGGTAATTGATACGGCTCAGCTTCGTGATTTTATTGATAGTTTGCCAGAAAGAGAAAAGACTTTTGTTGGAGAGCATGGTATTCGCCTTTCTGGAGGAGAACGCCAACGTATTTCTATTGCTCGAGCACTTTACCATAGTCCAGAGGTGCTTATCTTTGATGAAGCCACTTCTGCGCTGGATAATGAAACAGAGGCTCGATTGATGGAAACCATCAATACTGTCAGCAAAGATCGAACCGTTATCATGATTGCTCATCGCTTAACAACTTTGAAAAATTGTAGTCGCATCGTAGTCATGGAGAAAGGAAAGATTAAAGAGGTTACCAAGTACGAAAAAATAGAAAATGTATTCAATGAGGTCCGTTGATGGTGATGAACTTTTCTGTTGTAGCCATTCAAGAAGGATCTATTCAAGAAAAGATAAAGAAGGATTACGCATGGATTGCATTCTGTAAAAAGCATTGCCTAGTCAATTCATTAGGAAAAATAGTTTTATTTTTTAAAACTCACCTTTTAAATTATTGGGACGTTTCAAGAAAAATTATTGAGGCGTTTCAAGAAAACTTAGAAAAGTCTTGCTTAAAACTTAGATCATATTGTTGCGATTTATACATCCATTGAACTTTATTTAAAAAACATAATGTCAAAAATTATTCAGGCTTACGCCAAAAGACATTGGGCGCATAAAATAACAGGACTACCCCTTATGAACATTTACAAACAGCGTATTTCCCGATGAAGACCCTTCACCTCATTTGTGCGGCACGTCCTAATTTTATGAAAATTGCTCCGCTTTATCGTGCACTTAAAAATGAAGCTTGGTGCATACCAGAAATTGTTCATGCGGGACAACACTATGAGTATAAAATGTCTCAAGCTTTTTTTGATGACTTTAGACTGCCACCTGCACACCATTATCTTGGGGGGGGAAGCAAAACCCATGCTGAGCAAACAGCTCAAACTATGATAGCCTATGAAAAGTTATGTTTAGAAAAAAGAAAACCTGATCTTGTTGTGGTCGTTGGAGATGTGAATGCAACATTAGCCTGTTCAATTTCTGCTAAGAAAATTCATTTACCTGTCGCACATTTAGAAGCTGGCCTCCGTAGTTTTGATCGTACTATGCCGGAAGAAATTAATCGTCTTGTAACTGATTCCATTTCTGATTATTTTTGGACTCCATCAAAAGATGCCGATGATAACTTAAAGAGAGAGGGGGTCCCTCTAGACCGAATTCGTATGGTTGGAAATATCATGATCGATACTTACTGTATGATGAAAGAAAAAATTGAAAGCTCTGAGAAATATAAAATTTTTGGCCTGAAAAAAAAAGAGTATATTGTTTTAACCCTTCATCGCCCCGTGAATGTGGACGTCAAAGAGAAATTGGAAGGCATTATCCATAAGGTAGGACAAATTGATTTGCCGATTATTTTTCCCGTGCATCCCCGAACGTATAAAAGTCTTAAAGCCATACACCCACTTCCTCAAAACTTGGCGTTATGCCCACCATTAGGGTATATAGATTTTATGAGTCTTGTTTCCAACTCAGCCTACGTCATATCTGATTCAGGAGGGATTCAAGAGGAAACAACATACCTTTCCATTCCTTGTTTTACGCTGAGAGACACAACTGAACGTCCAGTTACAGTTACTGTTGGTTCTAATCAATTGATTTCCGCTAATAATGTTTTAGAAAAAATAAAGCACCCCAAAACTGGAGCTATTCCGCCTTTATGGGATGGGAAAACGAGTGAACGTATTATTTCCTCAATAAAAGAAATTCTGGAATAAAAAATAATGGCTGCGCCGCTCTATTTAAAAATTACTCACCACATTCATCTAAGATTTTTACCGCAACATTTTCTTATTCTATCTTTCGATTGTATACTAAACAGAACATTACCACCTAGGTGTACATTTTAAGCTCCAAGACAAGGGATTTTCCCCAGTTTGCAGTACCAGAAAATCGTACGAAAAAGGAGGAAAGGTTTATCGCAAAATGTCATAAAACAAATGCTGAGTTTATAATTCAAAAGCCTAAAGATTTAAAATTTTTATATAAGAAAAAACTCGCACATTTTGAAAGTAAACACCCAACACTAATTAATATTTATGGAGATCCAAGCCATATTCACCATACTCCCCCTCACTTTTTTTCAGGTAGTTTAAAAGATCGCTGAAATCAAAGAGTAAGAGTTTATCTTTGATCCACCTGAGTCCCCTTGTGAAGTATGAATACAAAGATGAATAGAAAGGTGCTCTGACTGTTTTTTTGTAAGCACATTCTTGTGTAAGGGCCGTTATAAAAGCGTCTAAAATAGCAACAGCGACAATGGTAATAAGTTTGGAAAGTCTTCCCAAGGGGATTTTCAAGGTTAACCCTTTGCGTTTTCATAGTTCTGAACAGCCGTTCAATGTCCCATCTTTGTTTGTTTAGTACCCGGTCTTTATCTTGGGCAAATGACAAGGTACGCATCTTTAATCTTTTTACCTACGCCCCCCCTAGGATCATCCAGCATGTTTACAGATGGCGGCTTTCGTCCGTATTTAGGTGAGTAAAAAAATCCTTCAAAGGCTTTTTAGAGGTGCCGAAGTTGGCCAATTGATTATCTTTTATACGGATAAAAAAAGGGATCTTGTGGTCACACAAATAAGTCACACAAATAAGTCACACAAATAAGTCACACAAATAAGTGATACAATCTTTGCCCACAAATTCGTGATCAGCTGAAAAGGAGAGAATTTTATCGAACCCAAAGATTTCCTTAAATTGGTTTACTCCAAAACAAAGGAAATGCAATATTTTCAACTCTAACAGCTAGTACGAGGCAATTGATATTCTGCGTTCCAAACTTCCAATTGGTGCCATCGAGCATTAAATGCATTTTAGGAACTGGCTCCCAAATGCTTGATATCAAGGCTTTTGAGAAGAGTCCAGAATCAATTCCTTGTCCTTTTAAAAAAACGCCTGACGCGTTCAAGCTTGGATTTTATTGAAGGTGGAGGGTTCATCTTGTGGATCAGCGCAGGATGCTGAACATTTCGCTGATCGATCATACTAAGCACGAAAGTTTTAAAAGTCTCTGCGCTGGATGAGAGGTTAATTTGCATTAAACATTTTTGTTTATTTTTAATAAAATACCCTCTCTTTCGGATCTTTTAAAGACCCTTCAAAAAAGTGAGGGGGGGGGTATGCATATTCACGACAAACCAGATCATGGCTTTGCTGACGAAGATAGCTCAAAATACGAACTATAAGCAACTTTTAGAGATAACCTATGAAAACATACGCACTATTTGATGATTCTTTTTTTAAAATTAAACCTCGGTGGATACCTGAAAAGCTTTATCGCGTGGTATGCCAACGATCAAATCCACGATCAAAAGAATACATGATAAACCTTTTACACGAGAACTTTCCCGAAGCTGAACTTATCGAGTTGGAACAACTTCACTTTCCAGCAAAAATCATCTTATTATATCCTGATGCGACTGGTCTTGGATGGAGTAAGATCGAAACTAGGCTTAAAACTCAGACCCAAGACATTACAGTTTTAAATGGCAGAAAAAGAGTTTTTGAACTCACGCCATCTACTCGAAAAACACTTTTATTCCGTCGTTTTCTTGAAATGACGTTTTTACCAGAAATACTTTTAACACCTTTGATACTGTTCTATGGAATCTCCATAGCTATCAAGGATAAATTTAGGGGTTGCAAATCATGATTGATAATAAAAAAGACATTCAAAATTGGTGGGCCGAAAATCCAATGACGTATGGAGAAACCCATGGTCAGACGGCCTTTAAAGATGGTTCTTATGAAATGGGAACGCGTGAATTTTTTGATCGTATTGATCAAGAGTTCTACAGTTGGAATAAGCCCCTTCATAATAAAAGCCCCTTTGATAATCTCTTTCCTTATGAAAAATACGCCGAAAAAAAAGTTTTAGAGATAGGATGTGGGCTTGGGTGTATGCTCATGAATTGGGCTAAAAATGGTGCAAATTGCACAGGTGTTGACCTTAATCCAACTTCAATTGAGCAAACTAAGAGACGATTTGAACTGCATGATCTTAAGGCAGATATTCGTTTAGAAGATGCAAATCAGCTTCCTTTTGAAGATAGTTCCTTTGATTATGTGTGGTCGTGGGGTGTGCTTCATCACTCGCCTAATGTTGAGCTTTCCATCAAAGAACTTTTTCGTGTGCTCAAACCCGGTGGTGGGTTTGGTATTATGCTTTATAACCGCAAAAGCTTTTATCAATGGTACATGACAGATTATGTTGAGGGATTTTTACATAGAGAGTCAAAATTTCTCACACCATTAGAGCTAAATAGCCGTTACGGTGATGGGCATCGTGAAGAGGGAAACCCTCATACATGGCCTGTAACAAAAAAAGAAGGCCTTGAATTGTTAAGTCCATTTAGCAAGGATGCAGACGTTCGTGTTCTTGGAACAGACCTTGATTGTGTTTTAAACCTCATGACTCCTGGGGCAAGTGCTTTTATCCCTAAACCAATCATTAAAGCTCTTGCCCGTAGATGGGGGTGGAGCTTGTGGTTTCATGGCACAAAGAATGCATAGATTATGTGTGGTATAGCAGGAATTATTAGTTCGTTTGATCAAGCTCTAGGAAAAGAGCTTATTCAAAAAATGCTATCTGTGATCCAGCATCGTGGTCCTGATTCGAATGGATATTGGTCTCGTGATGGTTTTGCCTTTGGAATGCAGCGCCTTAGTATCATCGATATTGCAGGTGGTGATCAACCTATTTGGGATGAAGAGTCAGGTGTTGGTATCGTTTTTAATGGCGAAATTTATAATTTTAAAAAAATCAGAGCTTCATTAGAAATAAGTGGTATCCAATTTCATACCCACTGTGATACAGAAGTTATTTTGCAGCTTTATCTTCAAAAAGGAATTGACGCGATTCATGACTTTGAAGGAATGTTTGGGATCTGCCTTTATGACCCACGTATTCAAAAAGTTTTTCTGATTCGAGATCGATTAGGCGTTAAGCCTCTATACTATTATCACGATCAAAAAAATTTTGTTTTTGGAAGCGAAATAAAATCAATTCTGGAATTCCTACCGCAAACGCCTGAACTCAATAAACAATCTTTGTCGCATTATTTAACGCTACGCTATGTGCCATCCCCAGAGACGATTTGGGAGAATATTTATAAATTAGAGCCAGGACATTATTTAGAATATGATCTAACTGCTCATACATTTACGATTTCAAAATACTGGGAAGTTAAATTCCAGTCAGAAAAAGCCGTTAAAAACAGAAATTACGAAAAAGAATTCGAAACCTTTTTCTTAGAAGCCGTTGAAAAGCGCTTGCTCGCCTCGGATGTGCCGGTTGGGATTCTCTTAAGTGGTGGTCTTGATTCCAGTTGTGTTGCAGCGGCGGCTGTTGAATTAGGGCACAAAAATTTTCACACCTTTTCCATTGGATTTGAAGATGGCGGACAATTTAATGAACTGCCTTACGCAAAAAAAATGGCTGAGTACATTGGTTCAAACCATCATGAAGTTATTATTTCCCAAAACCAATTTACTGACTTTATTGACGAATTTGTTTGGTATGCGGACGAGCCGCTTGCAGATTTAGCATCTATTCCTCTTTATTTTGTCTCAAAATTAGCATCCAAACATGTAAAAGTTGTCCTTTCTGGTGAAGGGGCGGATGAGACATTAGCAGGATATAATTTAGATGTTCTTGCAAAGAAATTATCATATCTAAAGCTTTTAAATTTTCTGCCATCTTGTGTTTTGAAACGCTTACCTTTTGCAATCCTTCAAAATCTTTCAACTTCTGGTTATATAAGTTTCCTTAAGGAAAATGCCACGTATATGACCAATATTTTCTCTGAGGACGAAAAGAAAAAACTTTGCCTTTTCTCTGCACAAAAGTCTTCAAGAGAATACATCAAAGATCTCTATAGAAAAAGCCGATCAAGAGAACCTATTGACCAGCTCCAACAGGCTTATTGCCAAAGCTGGCTCGTTGAAGATTTGTTGATGAAGGCTGACAAAATGAGTATGGCAACATCTTTGGAATTACGTGTACCCTTTTTAGATCATAAACTTGTGGAATGGTGTGCAACACTTCCCTTGGAATGGAAGGTCGGATCTTTAGCTCGTAGATTTACAACGAAACGAATTTTAAGGTCTTTTGCAGAAAAAAGAATTCCAAAAGAGATTATTACTCGCCCTAAACAAGGGTTCCCTGTACCTGCCTATAAGTGGATTCAGTCAGATCTTTTCGATTTTGCAAAAGAAAACCTGGAGTCAAAATCTCTAGAAACTTTTTTTCACAAAGATGAATTAAGCTCTTTGTTGCAAAAGCTTAAAGATGGAGACTTACACATCGCTCATCAAGTATGGAGCCTCATTGTGTTAAGTAGATGGATAAATAAATGGAACGCTTAAATATTTTATTCTTAACATATTGTTATCCACCTCAAAAGTTTCCAAGGTCCGTACAAATCAGTCATCTGGTGCAGTATTTGCGCAAAGATTTCAATATTACCGTTGTGACATCAGAACCTGAAAATGAGGGTGATCCTTCTCTTTTAAGTTTTACTCCTCTTGATAACGTCGTTTATGCGCCAAAGTCAAATTTTACAAAAATTATTGAGCGCTCTAAAGGACACCGTATCAAAAAAGAGATTTTACCTGATTTTCAGTATCTATGGCATTTCGATCTTTTTAGAAAAGCACGCGTTTTAATTGACGATTCATCGCCTGATGTGATTATTACTTTTGGTCACCCCATGTCAACGCACATTGCAGGATTAAAGCTGAAACGGAAGTTTCCTCATATCAAATGGTTGGCTCATTTTAGTGACCCATGGGTAGATAATATTTTCAATGATTATAATGCTTGGACAAAATGGATAAATAAATACTACCAAGATAGTGTTTTAAAAAGTGCGGATCGTCTAATTTTTACGTCACAAGAAACCATTGATCTTGTGACAAAGTATTACTCAGAAGAAGTGCGCAAGAAATCCATTTGTTTGCCACATATCTTTAATCAAGCTTTATACTTTCATCAATCAGACCATACAAATGAAAAAATTATACTCCGTTATATCGGAAATTTTTATGGCAACAGGCAGCCTGACAGCTTTTTGAAAGCATTAAAGCTGCTATCCCACGAACAGCGCGCACAACTTCGTGTAGAGTTTATTGGCTCTGAGGCAAAGTCGATCAAAGATATAATTAATTTTTTTAAGCTAGAAGATACTGTTTTTACTTATCCTGCCGTAAGTTACATAAAATCTTTAGAACTCATGCATTCAGCTGATATTCTTCTTATCATTGATGCTCCTACAGAAAAAAGTCCATTTCTTCCGAGCAAGCTGATTGATTATATAGGTGCTAATAAACCTATTTTTGGAATTACCCCGCCTGGCACATCTCAAAAACTCATTGAGGAGATGGGTTTCCTTGTCGCTGATTCGAGAGATGTCTCAGATATCTCCAATAAGCTCATGCAAATGATTGAAAGTTTTTCTAAAAATAAGTCTAAAAAGGTTCCGTTAAATATTAGGGATAGGTATTCAATTTCTAATGTTGGAGAAAAAATGAAAGACGTTTTAGAAACCATCTAGAGACTATACTCATGCTGAATGAAATTGTTTAAAAGTTTAATTTTATGTGTTAATAATTTTTCTTATGCAAAGATTTCTGACAGAAGAAGATCGTGTTACGTTAAGAACCAACGCGTAGAGGATAGGATTAAGACAGTTTTGTTATCCAACAAAGGGTGGCGCTCGTCAAATTGCTAAGGCTCTTCTGATTGACGATCGT
>NZ_BAUP01000101.1:0-3863 GCF_000648275.1 Holospora elegans E1
CCCCTCGAACAAAACCGCTTTTAAAGTAATCAGAACATTCACAAAATTTACATATAATCATTTTTAGAGACTTTTAAAAGACAAGTTTTTCCAATTCTAACAAAAAAGATCTTTAGTTAAAAGCTTCGATCTTTTTATCATGAATCTTCTTTACAATCTAGTTTCCAAAGAAGTTTAATATAAAATAGTTATTATTTAAGCTAAGTCTTCTTTAGTATTCAAGTATGACCTGTTCTATAATTTTTCACCTAAAAGTTTTGTCTATTAAAGTATAAAAAAGCTTACCTTTTCAAAAGATTCTAAACGATTTCAAATTCGTATTCATCTGTTGAAAAATAGAGTAAAAAATACTGATCCGATTAACCAAAAATAATCCTTCTAAAAAAATTTGCCAAGAAGTCTAGTATGTCTTTTGAAATACCATCGCCCGCCTATAAGTTTTTTATCTTTTTATCCTTCATTCGTAATTAAAAACTGAATATTTTCACAAAATTCTATCATATTATTAATATTTTTTTCTAGACCGATTTTAATATTACTTTAACCACGCATTTATATTAAACTTACCGAAGAAACTTAAGAAATTTATCTTTATTGCACAGAACAAGCAAGCAGCCATATATTACGTGAAATTAAAAAATAGCTCCTTACTTGCATATTATTTTCTACTTTTCAAGACTATCTCAAATTTTACGTCAAGCATTTTTCGAAAGTTCTTTGAGGTAAACCTCAACACACTTAACAACAAGTGCAGGAGCATGCTTTTCTAGCCAAGTGCGAATCATATCTTTTCCATGAAGATCAAACCATTGAATAATCAAAGTTTCCATTAATTTTTTTCCATCCAAATTTAGAAAACTTCTCATCTCTTGCTCTAAAATAGACTTAATATGGGGATTTAACGCATCCCGAACAACTTCTGTCAAAAATGCTTCTAAAGAAAGACTTTTTTTCACTTCTTTATTAACTACTTCTTGCAAAGGGCTATCTTCTTGCTTATCGCGGCGAACGCTATGAATAAAAGAAAAAAGTGCTTGAGCTGCAGAAGCATTATTTTTCTGGCAATCCGGTTCTTTCTGTAAACTTTCTCCCGCGCTGGGCACAACTTCCCTTTCGACAGAAGAACTTGTGCCTTCTTTCTGAACAAAAAAGTCAGAACTTTCCCTTTGAATAGAAGAATCAGAACCTTCTTTTTGAATTGGACGATTCAAATCAATAACGGGATACACTAATCCCCTTATCGACTGCAAGATATCATCAATAGACTCACCTTCCGAAGGCCCCTTCATCATTTTTTCCTGCATTAATTTTTCCTCCCTAACGGATCTTGATCAAACAAAGGATTGTCTTCCTCATTTGAACCTAATCCCACCCAATTGCTGGCGTACTGTTCATAATACTTCTTAGGATCGAAAAGCGCAACCGGTAATTTCAGATATTTTGCTGTTATACGTCCCAAATACCCACCTACAGCAACAGAGCTTTTTATCACCAAAAATCGTTGAGTAATCCAACTGCGACAAGCGTTAATCCAAGAATCTTGAATGCGTGTAAAATCTACGATAGGCAAAACTCCCGCATCGTATTCTTTTTGTGCATTCATCAACGCTTGAGTATAAAAAAGCATAGCTCGAAAAGTTAAGCTACGATTGACCAAACTGGCAGAGAGCATGTTCCATTGCTGAACACCTTCCCACAACGCTGTTCTTTTGTTTTGTTCAAGTTCTAGTCGCGCAAGTTTTACTTCTTGTTCTACTGTTCGAAAATTTGCGTGAGTTAGTCCACGGTCATAAATAGGCATCGTAAGACCAATCCCTACTTGAGCGTTTTTACTATAAGTAGTATCTTGATTTGAGTAAGTTCCTGGAAGGGTCCGTTGCAAACGATCATTCATTCTTCGACTAAGCGATGCCTCTAATTCAATTTTTGGTAAAAATCCCGAGGCAGCAACAGTAACTTCGTGCTTTTTTCCTAGTAAAACCATAGAACTAGCTTGAATAGAAGGATTGTTTTTTAATATTAATTTTTTAACCCCTTGAACATTTTTAGGCAAAAATTTAAATTCAGTAGGCATAATCAAGCGATCTAATAAATCTACTGGAGCGCCAATCAAAGCTTGAAATTTTACACGGCTGCTATCCCTGGCTTTTCTGGCCTCGATAACCTTCACGTCTCCTTGCATTAACGCTTGTCCCGCAGCAAGACTTCTATCTCCAGATTTTTCAATACCTGCTGAAAATCCAGCATTGCTTGCTTTAAATAACATATGCAACGTCGCTGCGTTTAACTCTTCTATGCGTAGTAATTCATCTGCCAATAAATAATCCAAAAATGCATCCAAAACCTTAGTTAACACATTTTGCTCTGTTGCAATGTAACTCCAGCACGACGCAAAAAAATCTACTTTTGCTTTCATGATATTTGCTAAAATTCCCCCTCCAGAGAACAAAGTCTGCTTTGCGGAAACTGTTGCCTGATTTTCCCAGGTGCGTTGCCTGTTTTTTAAATTCATCACTGGTAATCCATCAGAATCTCTGGCCAGAGGATTGTTTCCTTTCTGATTTTGAAAAGATCCAAATTGATTATGTCCTAAATTTAAGTAAATCCCTGGTCGTATCGCAGAAAAAGCTTTCGCTAATGCGTTAACTGCTAAGTTAATTTTTTTACGTGCAGCTTCTAATTCAGGATTAAAGTAATAAGCTGCAGAAAGAGCATCTGTTAAACTTCCTACCGGACGCAATGCCGATTCTTTAGTTATTTTTATGGGAGCAGCAGTCTTTTTTGGATTAATAAAACTGCAAGAGGGACGAACGTCTGGCAGTAACGCAGAAAAGGTTGGATCTTTTAGCAAAACACGAAGCTCTTCTGGAAGATCTTTTCCAAAAGAATTTTCTAGTTCTGCAATCAAACTGGAAGAAACCTTGCGATTTTTTGCTAACGCCAGTAATTGAGCTCGTAACCCTCCACTTCTCATAGGTTCTTCTTGTCCTTTGGTGTACTGTCCTTGAGGAAAAGGAAAACCTTGTTCTTGAGAAAAATCTTTCGTCTCTAAATTAATTTCTGGAAAACTCGAATAATTAGAAGAAAAAGTTCCTAATGAAAAATTTTTCATGGAAGAAGCATCCCCAGATAAAAGATTCTCTTTTAAATAAGAAGCATTAGGAATATCATTTTTTTCTAAATTTTCCAGTGCATAGATATTATTACAAAATAAACACCCCATTAAAAAATATTCGCTCCAAAATTTTGCACTACTAAATTTTATTTTATTAAAAATCATTTAAGTCTTCTAACTACTTTAACTCTTTATCACTCTATATAAAAATAAAACTTTTGTCTACAGGTGTGCATTTTTTGCTTTTCTTGTAGCATTCTTTTGATTTTATTTCTTAAAGAAATCCCAAAATACTTATTTCTTTAATTCCATCTTACACGTGTAATATTTTGTACAATATACGTTTTTATTCAATCTGCCGCAATGAGAAATTTTTTTGAACCAAACCATAAGAGATTTTTTCGGGAATCTTTAATAGAAATGTTAGGTATAGCTAAATCAACTTCATTATTTAACTTATCAAACTTTTGCTTTCTTTCCTCGTCTCTTTCCTCTCATAAACTAGCTTTGGATATTAAATGGCTTGCATCCACAAACGTAAGTACCTCACTCATATACCTTGCACTTCGTAGCTGATCTCTGAAAATTGCAAATATTTTTGACAACAGATTTGTTCCTATCTTCTTACGCATCCTGCTAAATACCCTGTGACCAGGTGTTGATTTTATTAAGATAAAATCACAAAACCACTTCGCAGCATTGCTATCTGCAAGATACTTCTCAAGTTCACGATCAGACACATCTTCCA
>NZ_BAUP01000100.1:0-4263 GCF_000648275.1 Holospora elegans E1
GCTATGCTCTCTTCCCTATTGGATCTCTCTACGGAGTACCTCAGTCGTTCTGGCATTTGCGTGTAATACTTGTCCCATAAACTTTTCCTCCATGAATTATTGTCTTCATAATATACTCCATAATTCTATGGGATCAAACAAATAGCTTTGATCCTAAGGTGCGCCCCTACTTCAAAACAGAGGTCTCACTGACACCAAAAAGCTGAGCAATTCGGTTCATTGAAAGACCGC
Organism: Holospora elegans E1; assembly: GCF_000648275.1. Classification (NCBI taxonomy): domain Bacteria; kingdom Pseudomonadati; phylum Pseudomonadota; class Alphaproteobacteria; order Holosporales; family Holosporaceae; genus Holospora; species Holospora elegans. Next base: position 232 of record NZ_BAUP01000100.1, read on the forward strand.
TTGCGTATAAAACGAGGGCTTGGAGCTTGTCTTTTTCAGGCACACCTCGTGAAATTTTTTCCACATTTTTTACATTAGTACCGCTGAACCACTCGAAAAAAACCGCTTTTAAAGCATCCCTAACATTCACAAAATTTACATACAATCATTTTTAGAGACTTTTAAAACAATTCCTTTACCAATTTTAACAAAAAATATCTTTAGTTAAAGGCTTCTTTTTTTCGATTGTATTACAAAAAACAAGAATTTTTTGATTTTACATCTTGTAATGTTATTAATCGTATTTATTTATATTATATTTTATTAAAAGAATTATCTTTACAAACCATATTCTTAAAAAATTTTTAAATTGATCGCTTTCGATATATAAGGGGTTTTTTGTAGTCTAGACGTCACATTTACACTATAACAAAAAGTCCTTTCTCTTTTTCTAATATTTAGTTGTTTGTACAAAAATTTTATTAAAGCATTAGAATAAAAATTAATATTACACACCGAGTTTATAACAAAAAATTTAAAGACTTTCACTATAAGCACGCTATCTATTGTTTTTTTTATAAGGCAAATATATCATCGCTGTGTGTTTGAAAATGAAGGTGTGTGAGATGAAAAAGATACGGTGTGTGTTTGCCTTGATGACAGTTAGCAGCGTTACTTGCTTTGGGGGGGGGAAAACGTTTTAAACGATATTACAAAAAAATTGAAGAAGGAGCTAAAAGAATATTTCAGCAATTTGGAACTTCAGAAAATTTTTGTGATTTCTTGAAAAAAGTTTCTCTCTCGGTCATTAATTTAGCAAACAATGAAGTAGAAATTAACAAGGCGCTTCGCAGCATGGCTTTAAGCGCATTTGCGTATAATTTAGACTCGACAAAGGTGTTTGGCTCTGGATTAAAAACGTTAGAAAACTTTCAGAGAAATTTAAAACAAGAGGGAGGAATAGAAGAAAAACTCCCCTTATTTGAAGCCATTGTATTAGAACGCACAAGCCTGTCTTCCCCTACTGACCAGGGAGAGCCCGGAAGGTGGCGTTTTTTAAGGTCTATTTTTTCCTTTGAAAATGCAGTGTATCCTGAAGATAGGGACTTGGCTTTGGCTGATATAAGCGCTAAGACAAAAAAAGAGCTTGCTTGTGAATGCTTACTAATTTGCGGAGCAGATTTGCAACTTGAAAAAAAAATTTTGGTAGAGCAGTTTGCTCGACTTCAAAAAGAACAATCTAAGAAGGCTTCTCAAGCCAGCGAAGAATTGCAGCTAGTGGAAAAAAGCTCTAGCAGTTCTGATGAATCAAGCTTGTCTAAAAAGGAAAACAACGAAAGCAGCTGCTCATCATCTCAACGAGGTTCTGAAGATTTTGACGAACCTGATCAATGTCTAAAGACAAGCAGACACAATCGAAGCGATTAGGTTTTGCTAAGAGTGATCTTTAAGTGCCGCTCTTGTCAACCGGTCGTTAATTGCAGCGCCTATTCCGTAAGATGGAATAGGCACGATTCCAATAGAAAGACATTTTTCTGAGCGATCTAAATAATGAAGAGCAGAAAAGATGTTTCTTGCAGCCTCTTCAATATTTTTTTTTACGCTAAGTTGCACAAATGGTTGGGTTGGCAAATCTCCTTGCAGAGGACCAAATCCTATGATCCCCATTTCAAGATCAAACGGGGGTGAAACATTCAAAAACAAAGGCTTTTTAGGAGAATAATGCTGAAATGAAGTTCCTGGTGTAATAATATCTGAGCTTTGCGCTTCTTGAAAAGAGATATCCGGGAATTCTTTCAGTAATTTTTCTAAAGTCCAGTATCCTGGGCGCAAAATAGAAAAGGGATAAAACCTCAAATCAATAATGGTAGATTCAACCCCTATAACACACGGCCCTGCATCTAGTACTGGTACTGTTCCTGAAAAGGCTTGATGCACATGCTCTGCAGTTGTTGGGCTTACTCCCCCCGAAGGATTTGCACTGGGAGCAGCAAGAGGGCCGACCTGATTCAATATATAATGCATTACTGGGTGATTAGGAACCCGAATAGCAAAACTCGCAAGCCCACAATGCGCCAAAGAAACAACCCTAGAGTCAGGAGATTTGTCAACAACAACAGTCAATGGACCGGGCCAAATTTTTTTTACGAGTTTTTTTCCTTGCTCACAGAGCACCCCATCTTTCAATGCCATTTCTTGAGTTGCGTAATGAACGATTAAAGGGTTAGAAATTGGACGTCGTTTAACTTCATAAATCTTTTCTACTGCCTCAACACTTTCTGCGCGTCCCGCCAAACCATACACTGTTTCTGTAGGAAGGGCGACAATCTGATTTTTTTTAATAAAGTCACCGCTTCCAGAAGCGCTATCCCTTGAAGCATCTTGCTTTTCTCTCCATAAGAAAAAATATTTCACCTAAATAGAACACAATAAAAAGCACTTTTATCCCCCAGAAATATAAAACAGTATACCAAATTTTTTTCAAATATAAACAGAATGAAGGGAAAAATACAAGCGATGCGTGTCAAGATATCCAATTTGGCGATAATAATTTTTATTCAGTCTTGTCAACTGAAATGGATTGTGCTACCATTCCTAATATTCGGGGTGTGGCGCAGCCTGGTAGCGCGTCTGCTTTGGGAGCAGAATGTCGGAGGTTCAAATCCTTTCACCCCGACGCCCTTTGTGGTGTTGCTTTTAAAAAAAAATAGTATTATAATATATTTGGTATTTTTTTTATTCGATATTTGTGTCCAATTCTATCCCCATGACGGAACGTGGTTTACGTCAACTTCAAGACGAACTTAGAAATTTAACTTTTGTAGAAAGACCTCAGGTTATTGCAGAAATAGCAAAAGCTCGCTCTTACGGAGACCTTTCAGAAAATGCGGAATATGCCGCAGCGAAAGAAAAACAGCACCTTGTAGAGCGGCGTATTCGCTATATAGAAGAGCGCATATCTCGTGCTCAGGTTGTAGACCTTCGAACACTTTCCGGAAACAAAGTGTTTTTTGGTGCTTATGTTGTTTTAGAAGACGAGGAGCGCGAAGTTCAATACCAAATAGTTGGAGCGGACGAAGCAGACATAAAGCAGGGAAAACTTTCCATAGAAGCGCCGCTGGCAAAAGCGTTGATAGGAAAAGAAGTGGGAGACTATGTGGTGCTTACCATAGTTCAAAAAGAAAAGCAGTTTTTAATTAAGTCTGTTCAGTATAGTTGCGATACAGATTAGTGCAACAACACATCTCTTTAGAAGAACGAGCGGTGTTAAATCAGACAGAAACGTGTTTGGGGATAGATCTTGGAAAAAAACTTACAGGAATTGCTATATCAAATCCAGAAAACACTTTGGCAGTTCCGCTGGAAGTTCTTTCTACATCGGCGTATAGTCGTTTAGCAAAAAAAATCATAGAAATTTTGAAGGGCTATTCTGCCTCTTGGGTGGTTTTGGGGCTTCCCTTGAATTTAGATGGATCTTGGAGCAAAGGGTGCGATTTAGTCGTAGAATTTGCAAGTTTTTTAACGCCCTATCCTGTGTGCTTATGGGATGAGCGTTTAAGCACACTTTCCGTTCAGCACCTTACAATTTCTAAAAGCAAAAAGATCGATGCTCAAGCAGCAACAGTTATATTACAACATGCTCTAGACCGCCTAAGCTATTTAAGGAAAGAAAAGTACTATTAAAAATTTATAGAGATTATTTAATTTTTCTAAGAATTGACGTTGCAAAAATTTCAGTTACTTTTTAAATAGATTTGATTGCTTAAAAAAAAATACAGGTAATACAAGATCTTATTACTAGGAAACTTTCAACAAAAGATAGCATGATTAATTTTCAAAGTTTTATTAGCATGAAGCGCCGCAAAAATATGCAGTGTTCCCTCTAGCATCTCAAGTGGTCGTGTGTTTGCAAGGGGGGGGCGAAATCCATAAGAGTTGAAAGTGTCAAAATAAATGTTTAACAGCATTGAAATCCCCTCCTGAAATAATAATTAATGTTTTAATAAAAGATTTATCTAGATCTCATGTAAATTGAAATAATGGAATTTTGAA
>NZ_BAUP01000099.1:0-12145 GCF_000648275.1 Holospora elegans E1
GAACAAAATCGCTTTTAAAGTAATCAGAACATTCAAAAATTTTACATGCAATCATTTTTAGAGACTTTTAAAAGCTATCCTTTGCTGATTTTAACAAAAAGTATCTTTAGTTAAAAGCTTCGAAAATTTAAATGATCTTTTTTACGTACGCTATTTATTTTTTTTAAAATCAGATACAATGAGAAAATTGCAGATAAGTTTATATTCTGATGTACCAAGATTTTCAAGAGCCCCCTTTTCAGGGAGGAATCCCATCTCCTTCAAACGGAACTTCTTCTGCTGAGCAGAATGATCCTTCTTCCGTTTTAGAACTTGTTTTTCAACATATTGTTGATTGTTCTATTGAATGTCCTTCTCCTTTTGCGTTATCAGAGCAAGAAGGAAACGAGACCGAAACCAGAGTTTCAGTAGATGTCCTGACTGGAGGAGAAGGGGAGCATTTTCAAGTTGTTATTGTTCTTCGAATAGAAATGATGAAAGATCAAAAGCCCGGATGTATAATAGAGCTAAAATATGCCGGTTATTTCATTATTAAAAATGAAGACGAAGATATGCGCCCGTTTTTGTTGTACGTAAATTGCCCCAATATGCTGTGGCCTTCTGTAAGACATTGGGTTAGAATCGTTACTTTAGAGTGCGGGCTTCCCGGATTGCAACTGAACAGTGTAGATTTTACAGAAATTTTAAGAAAAAAAATTAAAGAGGCTCAGCAGTCAAACACCTGAGATGTTAAATAGCAAAATTTTGAATATACGAAAGATATCAATTGATGGTAAAATAGTGTTTTTAAAATAGCTTGTTAAGAGCGCACTTTTTGATATCAAGATTTAGAGAATTTTCTGATCTTAAGAAAATTTAAAAAGGATTAAAAGGGTACAACTCCATTTTGCGGAATGTGTTTTGTCCTTTCCTTTTTTTACAATCAAGGTATAATGAAGGTGTATTTTATAGGGATTTTTTGTGTCTGAATCATTTGTTGTGCGTGTTACAACGCTTCCTGAGGAAATCTTAGAAGCTCAAAAATTACGTTATGCCGTGTATTATAAAGAACGTATGAATGCGAAATCAGAAGGGCTTGACGTTGATATGTTTGATGCGTATTGCGAACATCTTATTGTAGAAGAAGTTTCTAGTCATCGCATTGTGGGCACTTATCGCCTTATCTCTCGTAAAGCTGCAGAACAGTGCGGAACTTTTTACTCTCAAAACGAGTTTGATATCCAAAAAATATTAGAGTCAAAAGAAAATATTTTGGAATTGGGAAGAGCATGTGTAGATCGTGCTTATCGCACAAAAGGAATTATTCGCTTATTATGGAAGGGGTTATCAGACTACATTGCTTATCACAACATTCGCTATTTATTTGGATGTGCCAGCTTTGAGGGGATAATTCCTGAAAAATATCAACACGGATTTTCTTATTTGCATTATGCGCACAGAGCCCCAGAATATATCCGCCCAGAGGTTTTATCTTCAAGTGCGGCGTTAATAAAAATATTAGAACCAGAAGAAGTGAATATCAATAAAGCATGGAGCGAGATACCTTCTCTACTAAGAGGGTATCTGCAAGTAGGCGGGTGGGTTGGACAAGGTATATTTCAAGATTTAAGTTTTTCTTCTTTGGATGCGTGTGTCGTTGTGGATACAAGGCGGTTGGTACTGGGGGGGTATGGGGCACGATGAGTTCTAAGTCTTCTGTGCTTCGGTTCAAACAAAATCGTGTTTTTGCACTACTTGGCATAGGGGGCGTTGGGCTACTTTTGTTATTAGGCGGGGTTATAGGAGGAATATCTTTTTTGTTTCCGTCTTGTTCTTTTGTAGTGCTTTTAAAAAAAATTTTGTATAAAGGGATTCGTCGTTGCGCTGGAGTTCATAAAGTTGTAGTACGCGGTTCGATTTGCAAAGAAGGAGTTTTTGCTGTATCTAACCACATATCTTACCTAGATATAGTATTATTGGGAGAACAAGCCCCTTACGTTTTTATCGCAAAGGAAGAAGTTAAAAATTGGCCCCTTGTGGGCTGGATTGCTAAGAAATTTGGAACAATTTTCATCAAACGAACACTCAGAGGCATTCATAATGGCCAAACCCGTATAAAAAAAACGATCCAACAAAATAAAGCGGTACTTGTATTTGCAGAAGGAACAACGGGAAATGGAATTGTGACCGAGCCTTTTTATCATGCATTTTTTGAACTTCATCCGGAAGTTAAAATTCAACCCATATCAATTTGTTATACAGAAGTAAACGGGTTTCCTGCGTTGTCTTGGGTAAGACGGTACTTAAGTTGGATTGGAAATGTTGCCTTATTTCCACATTTATTTAAATGTGGGGGGTGGCGTTCATTGACGGTTGTGATTATTTTTCATCCCCCCTTTACAGCAGGAAGTTCTCGTAAACTTTCTGCAGCTCGATCTGTAAGCTCTGTAAGGGCGGGAATATCACAAAGTTTGAAAATGCAAGATTTTTTATTTTTGAATTCCTTATCAAAAGCTTTATAATATCTGAACTATAAAGAAAAGGATAAAAATGCATAAAACTCTACATATTGTGACATATGGATGCCAGATGAATGTGTATGACTCTCAGCGTATAGAAGAAATGTTCACAGTGCTCGGGTATACCCTAAAAGATCAAATGGACGCAGATGTTGTGATTTTTAATACTTGTCAAATTCGTGAAAAAGCGGAAGAAAAACTGTTTTCTGATTTAGGGCGTGTTCGTCTGATTAAAGAGTTCCGTAAGACAAACGAAAAAGACATGGTGATTATAGTTGCAGGATGTTCTGCACAAGCGCTTGGAAAAAACATCTTAAAGCGTGCTCCTTATGTGGATCTTGTGGTTGGTCCTCAGACTTACGATAAAATTCCTGAGTTATTAGCAAAAGTTGAACGCCTTTACGCTGTGAAAGATGGGCCAGGACGAGGAATACTGGGCACTGGATTTCCGAAAATTTCAAAATTTGATAATCTGAAGGTTCCTCGGGGATTTCATGGCGTAAGCGCAGTTCTTTCTATTCAAGAAGGGTGCAACAAATTTTGTACTTATTGTGTAGTTCCGTATACAAGAGGAGCAGAATATTCAAGGCCGTTAGACGACATTTTGAACGAAGCACGTATTTTATTAAAAGAAGGGGCAAAAGAGCTTGTATTGTTGGGGCAAAATGTTAATGCATATCGGTCAAAAACTGCTTTGGGGAAAGAAGTAGCATTTTCAGAATTGTTGTACCGTTGCGCAGAATTAGAAGGAGTGCATCGCTTACGGTATATGACTTCCCATCCAAGAGAAATGACTCCTTGCTTAATTCAAGCACACAAAGAAATTCCACAATTAATGCCTTTTTTACATCTTCCCGTTCAATCCGGATCAAATCGTGTTCTTCAGGCAATGAATCGCCAGTACACTGTTCAAGAATATGAGTTGATATTAGAAGAGCTCAGAAAAGCTCGCCCAGATATAGCATTTTCTTCAGATTTTATCGTAGGACATCCAGGGGAAACAGAAGAAGATTTTCAAGAAACTTGTCAGTTAGCCGATCGCGTTGGGTATGCGCAAGCGTACTCATTTATGTATAGCGCTCGTCCTGGGACGCCTTCTGCTTTAAAACCTCAAATTTCTATTGAAATAAAAAAACGTCGTCTGCATCAACTTCAAGAAATATTGCAACGCACTCAGCAAGCTTTTAATCTAAGTAAAAAAGGGGAGCGTCTTCCCGTATTATTTGAAAAAAATGGAAAGAAGTTGGGACAAATTTTAGGGAAAAGTCCCTATATGCAATCTGTATATGTTCATGCTTTAGAAGACATTATGGGATCAATACAGTGGGTAGAAATTCAAAAAAGTCACCTTAATAGTCTTGCAGGAAGTTTAGCCCCCCCTTCATAGAAATAAAAATAATGAGCGTTATATATCTTAAGCACATCTTAAGTTAAAAAATAGAACTATGGGGGGGCAAAGTACGGCAATCAAATAAAAAAACGCTCTATGCCCAAAATTGATGCAATGGGAGTTTTTTTTATTTTTTAAAGAACGTTGTTTAAATTTAGTGAAGAAGAAATTAAATTATTTTTTTTTAAATTATTTCTATTAACTTATCACTTCTTTTTAACTTTAACTTTAGCATATTTTGCATCTTAAGTTGAGATTTTTAGGGATAACTCATTTATCCTAAAAAAATTTTTAATTTGGAAGGAAAAAGATGATAAATAAAAAGTAAAAATCAATTGATTTTTTTAGATTTTAATTATTTAAATTCGTATTGTTGATCTTTGTTTGTTTTAATAAAACAATTAAAAAACATTTAACAAGAAATAAATAAAAATTTTATAAAACTTCAATAAAAGATCTTTTTTCAAAGTTTCTTAAAAAGTGTGGATGACAAAAAAATATAATGTAGTATACTAAATAGTAAAGAAGAGGGGCTGATATTCCTCTATAACAAGAATTTGACATGCTGCAACGCAAGCACTTTGTCTCTAGGGAAAAAGATGTTTCCCGTTTGTTTTCTTTAAACAAATTAGAGGGACTTTATTTTTTACCACTGGGCGGGTCTAACGAGATTGGAATGAACTTAAACCTTTACGGGTATGGAGCTCCTGGTGAATTGACTCAGTGGATTATTGTAGATTTGGGGGTAAGTTTTTCTCACACCCCTGATCGTGTAATCATTCCAGATATTCGATCATTTTTAGAAGTAACAAATCCAGAACAAATAAGGGCCATTGTGTTAACTCATGGGCATGAAGATCATATCGGAGCTCTTCCTTATTTGCATAATCTGTTACCTAAACTTCCCATATATGCCACCCCCTTTACCGCATTTCTTTTACAGCAAAAAGCCATGGAAGCAAAAATTTCAATGGACATCCAAGAAGTTCCTTTGGGGGGAGAAGTAGAAATTGAGCATTTTGGAACAGTAAAGTACGTAAGCTTGACTCATTCTATTCCTGAGTCAAATGCTATTCTTATTTCGACTCCAGAAGGAAAAATTTTTCACACAGGAGATTGGAAGATCAGCAGAGAAACCATGGTAGGAGATAGCATTTGCGAACATACATTGCGGTCTATTGGGGATCAAGGCATTAAGGCCATTGTTTGTGATTCTACTACGGTTTTTGAAGAAGGATTTTCTGGATCAGAAGTAGATGTTTCTCACCGTCTGATATCTTGTGTGAAAGAGCTTAAACAGGGAAGAGTTATAATTGGATGCTTTGCTTCTAATGTAGAACGATTAACGAGTTGTTATTTAGCAGCAAAAGCTTCCGGTAGAGTTCCTATTTTAGCAGGTCGTTCTTTACAGCGCATTGCAAAAGCTGCTGTTCATTGTGGATATTTTTCATCAGATATGCATTTTTTGGAAATCAAAGATGCAGAAAATATTCCTCCAGAAAAGCAGTTAATTATCGCCACGGGCAGCCAAGGAGAGCCAAAAGCAGCGTTAACCGCTATGGCTACTGGAGTCCATCATTTTTTGACCTTAGGGGAAGGAGATCATGTTATTTTTTCTTGCAGAGTAATTCCAGGAAATGAAAAGGCCGTATTTGCACTTCAAAATAGTTTAACCGCAAAAGGGGTTAATGTTATTACCAGCAAGGTGGCGGGAGAAATTCACGTTTCTGGACATCCCTACCGGGAAGAGCTCAGACAGATGTATACATGGATTCGGCCCAAAATTAGCGTTCCAACACATGGGGAAGCGCGTCATTTACGAGAACATGCGAATTTGGCGCAATCTCTTGGAGTTCCCCATAATATATGTATTGGCAATGGTATGGTTTTACGTCTTGATGAAGAAGAACCCAAAGTGGTCGGATTTATTTTTCATGGAAGACTTATAGTGGATGGTAAACATCGTCTTATTCCTGAAAATGGTAAAGAAATGAGTGAGCGGTTCTCATTATTAGAAAAAGGAATCGTATTTATCAGTCGTCATGTTCGAAAAGGAAATAGAATCCAGGTGGTTGTTTCTTTTGAAGGATTATTTGAACATCACGAACGGGAAGTTTGGAGTAAAGAAATTCGAAAGCGCGTATTGCAATGTTATATTTCCAAACCTGTTTCTGAAAATGTGGAAAAATCAGTTAACTATAGTGATGGAGTAAAGCCAAAAATTGAAGAAAAAGTTCGTCAGCTTTTTCGTCAACGTATCGGGAAAGAACCTATGATTTGTATCCACCTGTAACTATACGTAATCTGAAAATATTTAAATTTTTGATTAACAAAGAAATAAGTAGAGGAAGCAAAGCTTTCCTTTACATTTCGAGAAGTGAAAAAATTTTTTCATTTTGTTCAACTGATTATCTTAGTCATTCTGAAATAGAAAAATTTAAAGGAGATTAAACTAAATTAATTTTATCTGAAATTTTTAAAAAAGCATTTTTGGATTTTTAAAGTATTTTTTGTAATAAATTAATCTCTTTTTGCTTCAATTTAATATAAGTTAATTCAAGAAAACAGATAAATTTCCTAGATTACCGTAATATTAATATTTTAATTATTTTAAGTTTTGATTCTTAAAACAAACAAATTTAGTGGTAATAAAAATATATAAAGGTATTCGTTTTACTTTTTTTAACACAAAGTTTTAAGGGATGTGTTATAAAAGAATACTTTCAGTAATATTTTAGCAATTTATTCAAAAATTATGTTGCATTAAGTACTTTTTTTTTGTAATCTTCTCTTCCAGCTTGCAAGATGATAGGACGTAAATTGTGTTAAATCAATTAGACAGATTGATCCGAAAGCCTTATAAATTACTTAACGTTTTTTCAATAATATTTCTTATAGGATAGCAGCATAGGGACCGGAGAGATGAAAATGAAAGTTTTGGTTATTGAAGATCACGAAGAAACTTCAAATCTTATCAAGAGTATTTTGGATGAGCAATCCATACTTGCAGATATCTGTGCAGAAGGTGAGCCTGCTCTTCAGATTGCGCGGTTTTATCATTATGATGTAATCTTGGTAGATTTGCTGTTGCCCGATATTAATGGATATGAGCTCTTAAAAAAATTAAGAGAATGTTCTCACGCCCCAGTGTTAATTTTGTCTGGAGAACAAGGAATTGACGCAAAAGTTAGAACTTTAGGTTTTGGAGCAGATGACTATTTAACAAAGCCATTTATGCCAGAAGAGTTAGTTGCACGTATTAAAGCGCTAGCGCGAAGAGCAGAGGGGCATGCGTGTTCCATCATTCAGGTTGGGAAATTAGAGATTAATCTGGATCATTGTTCCGTCAGTTTTGATGGTCATCCCGTTCGGTTGACTGGAACTGAGTACAAAATCTTGGAACTATTAATGAAGCGTAAAGGAATTACTCTGGCAAAAACTAGTTTTTTGAACGCTATTTATAATGGAATGGATGAACCCGAACTAAAAATTATTGACGTTTTTGTATGCAAGATTCGTAAAAAATTGACAGATATACATCCAAGTGGGGGAAATTACGTAGAAACTATCTGGGGGCGAGGGTACGTACTGCGAGAGCCCGAAGAAAGAGATTTAGAAGCACAAATAAAGAAAAGTAGTAAGCCTAATTTTATCTCTAACGAATCTGCATCGGTATTAAATTTGAAGAATCCTTAATGATGTTTTTAGCTCTTTTATACTATTAAAAAAGATGGTACCATTCCAAGGTAACGACAAGCCATCTTTTGGGAGTTCTCTTTGATTCCTTTTTTTGAATCTTTTTATACACCTCTTTTAGTACAAGATTTTTCTTTTCATGGATTTAAAGAAGAGAGAAGTTTAGTTATTCATAAAATTATGCAATTTAAGCGTCAGCGTCGCGTTCAGTTGGGTCCAGATTTCAGCATTACTTTTGAGCATAAATTGTTGGTGTGGTTTCAGATTCAAGAGATGCTTTTGGCAGAAAGTCGTTTTGATGGGATAGAAGAGGAAATCGCTGTGTACAGCCCACTTATTCCAAAGCCAAATGTGTTAACTATTACGGCTATGTGGGAATATTCAGATCCAAAGATACGTTATGAGCAATTAAAAAATCTTTGGAATTTTAGATCGTATCTGTATGTTTCTTTTAAAGATGAAAAATATTTTTCAGAATCTTTACCAGAGGATACGTGGATTTCAGAAGGAGATAGAGCTCTAAGTGTGAATTTTTTACGTTTTGTTATGCCTAAAGAATGCATATTTCCTGATAGTATCCACATCCACCATCCTTGCTATCAGGCAGATGCGTTGATTCCTGAATCATTATGGACTGCTTATGAAGATATTTTTTCTAAAAATGACTAGTGCTAGAAGTAACGATCCCTCAACGGTCACTTTCTTTTTATTGAAGAATTTTCGAAAATCTTCTAAATAAGTTCTTGTAAACTATAAAAAAATAATCAACAATATATGTTAGATAAGGTTCAACGTATAGATCCTAGTTGTTTATGAGAGGTTGTTTGTGAACTCTTTTTTTGTTTTCCCGTGGAATTTTGTTCATCCTTTACCCCGTATATTTTTCAAAGGGATGGTGTGTGGAGCGCTTTTGGGAGGGGCAACGTTTTTTCCTTCTTTGCGTGTTTCGCTAACGTTGGGATTGATTTTGATGGCATTTGAAATGCTTACATCGTTTAATCGGGCCCAGTATTGCGCTTGGATAGGAAAAATTGGAATGATGTGCGCCATGATTCCTTATGCAGGAGAAATGTTTTGGCTGCATTATTTGTCTTATGTCGAGGGAAAAGAAAAAGCATTTCATGGAGGCCTTTGGTTTTGTATTTTTTTAGGAAGTATTTTGGGAACAGTGGTTGCAAAGCGCACCCCTATGACAGAGCTCCCTCAACTAATGGCTCTTTTTCATAGTTTAGTGGGAATTGGTGCTGCTAGTATTAGTGTTGTGTTAGCAAAGGTTCACATTTCCAGTTCTTGCGCTATTCCTTTTTCTGTTTTTTTTGAAATCCTTGCAGGAGGAATTATTGGTGCTATTACCTTTACGGGTTCAGTGTTTGCTGTTTTGCGTCTTCAAAATATTGTGCGTTATACCCCCTCTTTGAAAGTATTTACCATTCTTTTTCTTGTAGTGCTGTTGGGAGCTTTAGGGAGTGCATTTTGGTTTTTTCAAGAGCCATCCATTTTTTCGTTAATTATAAGCATCACACTCTCTAGCATTTTTGGAATACTGATGATTCTTCCTGTGGCTGGGGCAGATATGCCTCTTGTAGTTTCTTTGTTGAATTCTTGTTCTGGTTGGGCGTGCGTTTCCCTTGGAATTTACTCTAGTTCACCTTTACTTATAGTGGTAGGGTCTATTGTGGGATTTTCTGGAGCAGTGTTGACTACAGTAATGTGTCAAGGCATGAATCGTTCTTTAACGCGAGTATTTACGGGAAGTTTTCACAAAAAAAAAGAGGAAAAAATTTCTGTAGTACTTCCCGTACAGTCTATTTCTGGGCAAGAAGCAGCATTTTTTTTAAAATCTGCAGAGCGCGTTTTAATTGTTCCTGGGTATGGTGCCGCGGTAGCACAAGCGCAAACAGCGTTGCAGGAATTAGCACTTTTATTGAAAGCAAATCACTGTGATGTGCAGTATGGAATGCATCCGGTTGCAGGGCGCATGCCTGGGCACATGGATATTTTGTTAGCGCAAGCTAATGTTCCTTTGGAAGATATGGTGGAATTAGGAGAAGCAAATCGCCGTTTATCTGAAACGGATGTTGTGCTAATTGTAGGGGCCAACGACACTGTGAATCCTTTGGCAGAACAGGATAGTTCATCAGAAATTTATGGTATGCCTATCTTTCAAGCCTACCGAGCAAAAAAAGTACTTTTTGTTAAGCGGTCTATGAGTGTTGGATATTCAGGTATAGACAATCCGTTGTGTTACCTGCCGCAGACCTATATGGTGTTTGGAGATGGAAAAAAAGTATGCGAAGATATCTTAAAAGCATTAGCTTTGCTATAGAACGGGCAGCTAACTATCATATCCCCTGGAACGCTTATGAAAAAACGTTGTGGATTTTATCTTCTGTTAGCTGGGTTTTAATCCTTTTATCTTTATGTTTCTTTTTTATGGTTCTATTTTCCTATCTGCATACCAGCAATCAGATATTAGAAATTTTTGCAGTATGTGGTTTGGGGTGTTTATTTTTAGGAGTGCTTGGAACTTTTGCGTTTCCCTGTCCTCGTATTTCTTTTGTTAGCACTGGAGATAAAGCATTAATAACTTTATTTTTTTGGGGAATAGTTTCGGTTATCGTTAGTATTCCTATCTATGTTCACGCTCCTAAACAGGGATTTTCTGCAGCATTATTTGAAGGGATTTCTTGTTTAACTACAACCGGGGTATCTTTGGTTTCTTCCAAAGCTCCAATGCCTTTTATGATAGAGTTTTGGTGTGTTTTTATTCAGTGGATGGGAGGAATTGGTATAGTTCTTCTAAGTTTTGCCCTTGTTCCGGCACTAAAACTTAATTCTAACTTTATTTTATTAAACGAATTTTCTCAGAGCTTTGAAAAAACAACTCCAAGAACCCGTACTATGGCTTTGCACATCATTTTTTTATATCTTGGATTAACACTTGTGTTAACGGCAGGGCTTTGGATTGGAAGAAGATTATCTTTTCAGACCTGTCTTCATTACAGTATGTCTTGCATTTCTACTGGGGGGATTCAGGCCAGTTATTATCCTCTTACAGTGCTAAATTTTTATGAAAAATTTATTTTGACGATAGGAATGATACTGGGAGCCATCCCTTTCATCAAAATATTTCAAAGAATTTATTCCGTGAAAAAAGCGCTACAAGACGATCAAATTCGAGGATATTTTCTTTTGTTTTGTGTCAGTTTTTTAGTAATGTGTACAAATCGTTGTTTAACTTTTGATCATATGTTTAGTGCGGTATCTTGTACTACCTCAACGGGATTTGTGTGTGCCCCGTCTTTAAATAATTTATCGTCTTTATGGTGTTTAGGGTTGGTTTTGTTGGGGGGGTGCAGTGGTTCAAGTGCAGGAGGATTTAAGATATTTAGATTCCAATTAATGTACCGAATTAGTAAAAATAAGCTTTTAAAAATATTTCATCCAAAGCGGTTCATTGCATTAAAATACAACGGAAAAGTAGTTCAGCAAGAAGATATCATTCTACTTATGACCAGTATATTTATTTATTCTATGGGGTGTTTTGGAGTATCGTTGTTGTTTTCTTTTTTAGGGCGCTCTCCCAAAATAGCATGTTTGTTAACTTTTGGATTAATTACAAATTCCGGAGGTGGCGTTTATTGTATTAGTCCTTATGTTCAGGATTTTTCTGTTATAGAGCAGTGGGTTGGAATATTTACAATGCTATTAGGGCGATTAGAAGCGGTAATTGTTCTATTTATCACCTCGTTTATTTCTTTCAGGTAGTTTGCATTTATAAATTATATTATAATTAATCAATAATTAAAATTTGTTTGGTATATTTTATATGTAAAACATAAATGGAAATAATGATGTTTAATCTTTTTAATCTCGTGTTGCTTGCCTGCCTTTATACTGGGGTGGTGTACAGTGTGAAAGGGGAATATTCTGAAAAGAATTTATCATCCAGTACTCCTTCTGTTCAAAAAGAAAACGATTCAACACAAGATACTCTTAAAATTATTAAAGGAATAAAAAGTAAGATTGAAAAAATCAAGAAACAAATAGAACAAAGTAATAAAAAAAAAGAAAAAAATAATTTTTAGTACTGCATTATAAATACTATTTTTTTTTAATATAAATAAATTGAGCGCCATTTTTGAATGAATCATGTGCTCAATTATTCACAAGTATTTATGTTTCCAGATCTTTATAAATAGGTGTGCTCACGAAACATTGCTCCATAAACTTCAGCTTGGAGTTTTTGTTTCTGCCAACAGGATTTTTTCTAAATGTCTTTGTTTTTTAGTGCATAAATGATACCGCCGTTAATTTTGCAATGTATCTCTTTAGAGAACTTTTGTCTTCAAGATAAAGATATCGTGAATAAAATGGTGATAGCTATAGTAATTTAGGTTGAATTAGGTGTGATTTTTTTGTTACAATAATGGTGCTGTTGCATGATAGATTTTTAGGCGGAAAATTTTTATAACGGACCCTTTTTTATGATTTTTTATAAATTTAGATAAAGAAAGTCTTTAGACTTATAAAAATGTCCAGATTTAAAGCTCAATAAGTT